>JAFWBZ010000097.1 GCA_017537105.1 Clostridia bacterium
AAACAAACCCCCACCACCGATAACAACACACAATCACAACACCACACTAATACCAAATAGGGCGCCGCGTGCTCCCCGCCAGCGCCATCGGCTACCAATCCGTCAACGCCACCGAGCGCCGCGCCGATCCCCCGATCAAGACCGTCGGCGGCTACTGCTTCTACGCGGAAGAGGCGAACACCTTGTGATTCAACGTCGTACATGGTCAATTCGAAAGAAAGAAGGAGAAACCCCATGGCCAAAACCAACCTTGAATACGCGAAGCTGCTGGTCGAAAAGGGCTATTGTGACGACCGTCACATCGCCTTTTGTGCCACAGCGGACATGCTGCCCAACGGCAGTTATGGCATGTGCGTCATGACCGTCAAGGGCCACGATCTGCTCATTTCCGACATGGAAGGCATGAAGGCCATTCCTACAAAACTGCTGTACAAAATTCCGCTTCGAGAGGTCAGGGACCTGCAAATCGTCCCGAACATGTTCGTTGAAATCTTCAAGGGCTATTCCTTTAAGTTCACTTACCGTGATTTCCAGTTTGTATTCAAAAACTGCGCCCAGCAAAAGGCATGCCTCTCGGTCATCCAGGAGGAAGCGCAAAACGCATGAGCGCGACAAAGGAGAGCGACCCGTCCAGGGCCGCTCTCCTTCATTGTGCTTTCATTTTTCTATCCTGTATTCATCCGTCGCGCTCAGCACGGTGCCGTCCTTGGCCACCTGGGCCACGGAAAAGCTGTCAAAGTCCGTCCCGTCGTCGACGAGGGCGATGATGTGGTTCGCATCGATATAGGCGGTGTTGACCGGCGCGTCGTTGATGACGATCTTCGAGAACTCGGTGAAGTTCTGGCCGGAAACCAGCAGCCGGTGGTATTCCAGCACGGCGTCTTCGATCTCGATGGGGACGCTGCCCATGACCATTTCGCTGGGCAGGTAGGGCGACTCGCCTTCGAAGGCCTCCATGTCCCCGTAGAGCATGTCGTATTGCAGCAGTTCGAGCTTGTCCAGGTACTCCTCCCCCGCCTCTCCGGGATCGTTGGCCTGGTGATACTTGGTGATTACGCCTCCGGAGAAGCCCAGCTGCTTCAGCAGGTTTGCGCCCAGGCGATACGCCTGCAGGTCGGGCGCCTCAAACTGCCTGCCAAAGTTGTTCCAGACCACATAGCGGCTGGCGTAGATCGAGCCCGTGGTCAGCATTTCGCTCTCCAGCTCCATGGCGGGCAGGTGGTCGCCGTAGGCCACCACGATGGTCGGCTCCTCGAAGCGCGCCAGCGTGTGGATCAAATCCTTCAGGAATTCATCCGTCGCCGGAAGGATGTTCACGAAGTTCTGGAAGGGCGCCAGCGGAATCGATTCCGGCAGGGACAGCACCTCGATATCGCCCTCTCCGGGCTCGTAGGTGTCCGCGTACTTGCCGTGGGATTCCACGGAGATGCACATCAGCACGTCGCGCGCGTCGGTGGCTTCCAGCGCCCGGAGGATCTCGTCGGTCAGCTGCGCGTCCTTCGCCCAGCCCAGGTCGGTATACTTCATGTTCTGCATGTACTCCAGCGACACGAAGTGGTCGAAGCCCAGGTTCGGATACACGATGTTTCGGCTGTAGAAGGTGCCGCTGTTGTTGTGCATCGCGGTGGAGACATAGCCGTACTCCCGCAGGTCGGTGTTGATGGTCTCCACGGCGGTCTGCTGCAGGATCGTGTTGTAGGGGTATTCCCCCGCGCCGAAGAAGTCCAGGTTCAGCCCCGTCAACACCTCGAACTCGGTGTTCGCCGTGCCGCCGCCGATGGTGGGCACGTACAGCAGGCCGCTGGGGAAATTCCGGCTCAACCGGTTGAAGGTCGGCGTGGGATCCGCGGAGAGCTCGCAGCCCTCGATGGTGGATACGTCGAAGAAGGACTCCAGCTGCACGAACAGTATGTTCGGCTGCGCCAGGTTGTCGTCCTCGTCGAACACCGGATAGGTCAGCTCGCCGGTCTCCGAGGGTTCGTCATCGATGTCCTTCAGGATCTCCGCCATGTTCTCCGTGGAATACTGCTCCGGCTTGGAGATGCCGCGCTGGCCGAAGGTAAACGTGAAGCAGGTGGCGAAGCCGTATTCGTTATAGGCGTCCACCATGTTTTCGAAGCGCCTCGGGAAGAAGCCACTGCGCAGGCCCAGGGCCGAGAACATGGCGCACAGCGCCACAAAGCCCAGAAACACCAGCAGCGCCACGGCGTAGTTGACCCGCCTGCGGCGGCGAAGCCGCGCGAACATCAGGATCACCAGCGCCACCACGGCAAAGCCGGAGGCGAACATCAGGATGATCTGCGGCCAGGTGTAGTAGATCGTGATCAGCGAAAACGCGTCCTTGATCATCAGGATGTCCACCGAGCAGAAGGGCTGGGTGCGCTCCTTGATGACGATGTACTGCACGATGCCCAGCGCCAGCCAGATGACGCTCACCAGCACCAGCACCGCCTTCCTGCGCTTGAAGAGCTCCGAAGCGGTCAGCGTGGTCAGTATGATCAGCGCACCGTACAAAAACGCCAGCGGCTGGCCCGTGACAAACTGCCACAGCCGGGGCAGCGAAAGGCTGCGGTTCAGAAGCTCCGTCACCAGTGCCAGCAGCAGCGCCAGCACCGGCAGCATGACGGCGCGCGTGAGCCCCTTCGTGTGATCGTGGTGGCGGACCCTGCGGGGCCGCCTTTCCGGGTTGTGTTCAACGCTCCTGGACATATCTCCAGTCCTCCCATTTTTCGGATCCATCACGGATTGTTCCCCGTGGGCCGGAAATGTATGCCAATAAAAGGGAGCAGGGGCAGAGATCAATGCCCGCACGGCATCTCCGCCCCCTGCCCTGATTCAAGCCCCTCGATCCTGCCGCATCACCAGTTGTCGGAACCATCCGCGGGGATCACCTTGTTCATCGCCGCGATGGCGCACTCGATCATGCTGTCGTCCGGCTCCCGGGTGGTGATGTGCTGCAGCCACTTGCCGGGGGCGGAGATCACGCGGGTCAACATGTTGTCCGTCCTGCCGGCCCACTTGATCAGCTCGTAGCCGATGCCCACCACGATGGGGAAGGTCAGCAGCTTGAGGGCCGTGCGCAGCAGCAGGTTGTCCACGCGGATGAACATCGAAACGAGGATGCCCACGATGAGCATGAGCACCATGAAGGAGGTGCCGCAGCGGGGATGGAACCGCACCTGCGGGCGCACGTTCTCCACCGTCAGGGGCAGCCCCGCCTCGTAGCAGAAGATGGTCTTATGCTCCGCGCCGTGATACTGATAGGTGCGGCGGATGTCCTTCATCAGCGAGGTCGCCCACACGTAGCCCACGAACAGCAGGATGCGCATCACGCCCTCGAAGCAGGCCCGGGCGTAGTAGTTCTGCTGCACCGTCGGCGCCGCAGCGGTGATCCACTTCCAGATCTGCATCGGCAGATACACGAACAGGCCCAGGGCCAGCACCACGGCCAGCACCGTCGCCAGCGGCATCAACAGCGCCTCGAAGACCTTGTCCCATTTGGAGGACTTCTTCTCCTTGCCGCTGTCGTCGTCCTCAATCCCCGAAAGCTCCGCCGAGCGCATCAGGCACTTGTAGCCGAAGGACAGCGAATCGACCATGTTGAAGATGCCGCGCACAAAGGGCAGCTTGAAAAACTTCGCCCGGTCCTTGCCCTTCGTCGGATATTCCTCCAGGATGATCTCCTGGGTCTTCGCGTTGCGCACCGCCATGGCCGTCACCTCGGGGCCCCGCATCATGATGCCCTCGATCAGCGCCTGGCCGCCGATGCTCGTCTTCTTTGCCGCGCACGCCGCGCCGCTTCGATCCGCCATATCGCACCGTCCCTTCCGGATCGGAAATCCATATCTCTGCATGAAATGTATTTGTCGTTGCTAACTCCGATGAAGTCTACTCTATTATACACGATTCCCGTTGCTTGTCAAACCATGACACAAAAAAATGATAATTCGCGCGGGCGAACTATCATTTTTTCGGGTGTCGCTCCCTCTCCCGCGGACGCGGGCTGCGGGATCTGCTCACCAGTCAAAGACGGAGCTGGCATCGTAGCCCATGCCCGTCTTGACCTCCGCAAAGATCTCCCAGAAGCGCTGGTAGTCCAGGCCGAGGGTATAGGTGGCGTCGTTTTGGCGGTTCTGGATGTAGGGGCAGCCGTCCGTGGCGCAGGCGAAGTCGACGATGTCTCCGTCCTTCGTCATGCAGAACAGCGTGCAGTTCACGGTGCAGCCCTCCAGCTCGGCGCGGTTTCTGCTGGCGCGCTGCAGGATCTTCTCCAGCTCCTCCAGCGTCTTCGCGTCCTCGATGGCCTGCTCCGACCGAACGCCCGAGTAGTCCTCGTATTCCATCCACACCCGCTCCAGCTGGTCCGCATGCGCAGCCATGAGGCTCGCCAGCAATCCCACCAGCAAAAGTGCGCAGAGGATTCGCTTCATCTTCATTTGCATCAGGCCTCCCTCGCCCATGGGCCGCCTCGCGCGGCGCATGGCTTGTGATATTACTATTATAGGCGCAGCGGCCCACAAATGAAATGTTTAAAAAGTATTAAAGTTGTAAAAGAAATATGACATCCGCCGGCCACCACAGCCTTGACATTCCCCCGCCGCTTTGCTAAGATGGAAAGGCACAAAAAAGTCAACCGGCGAGGAAAGCGATATGAACCTGAGCGAGATGTACCTATCGCTGGGCGTAAGCCCGGCGGTCTATCAATACGGCGAGGCGGTGCTGGAGGCGCTGAAGCCGCGCTTCGAGGCGGTGGACGCGGTGGCGGAGTACAACCAGGCCAAGGTGCTCGCGGCGATGCAGAAAAACCGTGTGAGCGCCCAGTGCTTTGCCGCCACCACCGGCTACGGCTACGACGACGTGGGGCGCGACACGCTGGAGAAGGTGTATTGCGACGTCTTCCACACCGAGGCGGCGCTGGTGCGCCCGCAGATCACCTGCGGCACCCACGCGCTGACGGTGGCGCTGTCGGCAAACCTGCTGCCCGGCGACGAGCTGCTGAGCCCCGTGGGCGCGCCCTACGACACGCTGGAGGAGGTCATCGGCATCCGGCCCAGCCCGTGCAGCCTGAAGGAGTACGGCGTCAGCTACCGCCAGGTGGACCTGACCCCGGACGGCGGCTTTGACTGGGAGGGCATCCGCGCCGCCATCAATGACCGGACGAAGCTGGTCACCATACAGCGCAGCAAGGGCTACGCCACCCGCCCCACCTTCTCGGTCGCGCAGATCGGCTCGCTGATCGCCTTCATCAAGTCCGTCAAGCCGGGGCTCAACGTGATGGTGGACAACTGCTATGGCGAGTTCGTGGAGACCCTGGAGCCCTCCGACGTCGGCGCGGACATGACCGTGGGCTCGCTGATCAAGAACCCCGGCGGCGGTCTCGCGCCCATCGGCGGATACATCGTGGGCACCGAGGCCTGCGTGTCCCGCTGCGCGTTCCGGCTGAGCGCCCCCGGCCTGGGCCAGGAGGTCGGCGCGAACCTGGGCATACTGCCCGCCTTCTACCAGGGGCTGTTTCTGGCCCCCACCGTGGTCTCCGGCGCGCTGAAGGGCGCGATCTTCGCCGCGAACCTGTACGAGCGGCTGGGCTTTCGCGTGGTGCCCAACGGCAGCGAGTCCCGCCACGACATCATCCAGGCCGTGGAGCTGGGCAGCGAGGCCGCCATGTCCGCCTTCTGCCACGGCATCCAGGCCGCGGCCCCCGTGGACAGCTACGTGCTGCCCGAGCCCTGGCCCATGCCCGGCTACGACGCCAACGTCATCATGGCCGCCGGAGCCTTCGTGCAGGGCAGCTCCATCGAGCTCTCCGCCGACGGCCCCATCCGCGAGCCCTACGCCGTCTACTTCCAGGGCGGCCTCACCTGGTACCACGCCAAGCTGGGCATCCTGATGAGCCTGCAAAAGCTGGTGGAGAAAGGGCTGGCCGCGCTGCCGGAATGAGCGCGGAACGCGCCCGGAGCGGTGTTGCGCACAGCGCCGCCCCACCGTATATTGAGAAGGGACATCGCCTCACCGCGATGTCCCTTCTCGCACCACCCGGACCGATTCGAGCCCGTTTTCCAGGAAGACCTTCACCGCCGCCTCGTCGAGCACCTCTCCGCTGACCGCGATGGGAATCGCGGGCGGGCAGGCCACCGCCGGGGCGGCGCACACGCGCCCCGCAGCCTCACGGACGGGCACGGTCTCGCTCGCGGCGAACACGGCTTCCCGGATGGTCATGGCCCTCTGCAGCCGCGGGACGCCAGGATGTCCTGCTCCGTCGGGCAGCGGCAGCGGCGCGTCCAGCGCCCGGTCGACCCGCTCGAAGTCCCCGTCCCGGCTGTCCGGCGAAAACATCAGCACGACGTGTCTCCGGTCGGCGTACTCGCACTCCACGCCGCCGGCCCGGAGCTTCTCCGCCATCGCGAAGCCATCGCCCTCGAGGGTCAACTTCATCGGCTCGCCGGAGATCTCCCGGAAGCCGCGCCCGCGCAGCGCCTGTCGGAGGGTATCGACCCGTGCGGCGGCTTTCCGCAGGCGCTCCGGCCAATCCCCCGCCAGCGCCGCGTTGCACCGGTCCAGCGATTGCAGGATCAGATAGGACGGGCTGGTGGAGCCGAACAGCGCCAGCGCCTGTCGCGCGCCCTCCGCGAAGCGGGGATCCGCCGCCTTTGACACGTGCAGGTACGCCCCTCCGGTCAGCACCGGCAGCGTCTTGTGGGCGGAGTCGCAGCACAGGTCCGCGCCCAAGTCCATGGGGTGTCTTGACTCCGGCAAAAACTTCAGATAGGCCCCGTGGGCGTTGTCCACGATCAGCGGCACGCCGCGCCGGTGGCACACCTGCGAAAGGCCCGCGATGTCCTGCACGCCGCCCAGGTAGTCCGGCGAGGTGACGTACACGCAGAAGGGCCGCGCCGCCAGGGCGTCCAGCCGCCCCGCCAGCGCTCCGGGGGTCACCGGGCAGGCGCAGAGGGAATCTGCGCGCTCCGCCCGCGGATCGGAGGTGGCAGCGGGCCGGGGCCCGGGGACCAGCCACTCCACGTCGAAGTCGCACAGCGCCGCCGCGTACAGAAACGCCTTGTGGGCATTCCGCGCGGCCAGCGCCACGGGGCGCTTCCCCGGCGCGGCCCGATGGGTCATCGCCAGAGCCAGCATGGCCCGGATGCACAGGCTGGAGCCCTCGCAGGAATAGAACGTCGCCGCCGTGCCGAAATGCGCGGCGGCGTTTCGCTCGCTCTCCGCGATGATGCCGGAGGCGGCATACAGTTCGTCCGCGCCGGCGATCTCGGTGATGTCCCACGGCTCGCAGCCCAGCGGCCCGACCCCCTTGTGGCCGGGCACGTGCAGGCGGGCCGCGCCGCCGGCGATGGTCCTTTCGATGAAATCGCTGATCGGCGTACTCATCGCTTTCATAACGCTCCCCCTGTTCCGAGCTTTCGTCGCCCGGATCACGCCATTTCGGAAAGGTCCGCGAAGCAGACGTCTCCGTCGCCGGTCATCACGATCGCCCTCGCGCCGGCAAAGGCCCTGGGCGCCGCCGCGACGGCGGTCCCGTCTTCCCGGACAAATTCCAGCCGCTCGGCATTCGCCGCCCGGCCTCCGACGAGCCGGCTTACATAAAAAGCGGAATCATTGTATCCGCCGTCCATGATGAGCAGGCTCCCGTTCCCCGTCACCGCGAAGCGGTCGGCACCTTTCGTCCCCGGATCGAACTCCGTTTCGGTGCTGAAGTCCGTGCAAACCAGCAGGAAATCCGTGTAGTAATAGTACCAGAGCCTGCCTTCCGCGTCAGTATTCATGGCATAGCAATCCACTATACCCCTGTCGTCGTCGGGGCGCCAGATGATCCTGCCGTCCGGCGTCCACGCGCACAGGCCGCTGCTGCCGATCGGATCGTCCCAGCCGTAGTTGCCCAGCACGCCCTCGTCGAAATAGCTCGTGATGATGGTGCCGTCGGCCCTGACGATGCAATCCTCTATGCCGTCCCCGAACGTGAGCGCGCGCAGCACGTTTCCCGCCCGGTCGGTGAACACGGCGTTCTTCTCGGGGCCGTTCTTTTTCGAATACATGCATCTCGATCCCAGAAGCAGGAACGAGCCGTCGGGAACGGGACGAATGAAATGATAGTTCATCGCGTGCCTTCCGAAATCCAGCCTCTCCGCCTTCTCCACGGCGCCGGTTTCCCACGACGGGGTGACGATCAGCGCCGCGTACTCCGCGTTCGCGGCGGTGTTGACGAACATCCCGTCGATGCGCTCAGGTATCTTCGATGAAAACAGGAAGCAGGCTCTCCCCGCGTAATCGATGTTCATGCTGACGAAATCGAACCCTGTCATCCCTTGTTCCGCGAACAGCTTTTCCAGGTTCCGCAGACCTCTCAGCGTCTTCTTCATGCCCTTTGCTTCCTTTCAGAGTCAATCGCAGGATCGACGGGCCGCCACGGCGCCCATTCCGGACAGGCGCCCAATGGCCGCCGACCTCCGGGTGGGCGATACCCGCTACCGCAGCTCCTCCAGACAGCCCGCGCAGTCGCCTGGGCAGCTGTCCGATCCGATGGGCTCGCCGGTCTCCAGGCTCTCCGCCACCTGCATCATCACCGCGCACTCGATGCGCTTTTTGAACAGCTGGCAGCCGTACTCGTACACGCCCCGGATGGAGCCGGTGGCGTGGTAGGCGTTGGCGGCGCAGCCGCCGGAGCAGTACAGCTTCGCCCAGCAGTCCCGGCACTCGGGCCGGGCGTAGGCGTTGACGCACTTGAACTCGTCCTGCACGGCGGTGTTGGTCACGCCGTCCCAGACGTTGCCCATCAGGTATTTCGGGTCGCCCACGAACTGATGGCAGGGATACAGGTCGCCCCAGGGCGTCACGGCCATGTACTCGGTGCCGGAGCCGCAGCCGGTGATGCGCTTGTAGATGCAGGGACCGCCGGTCAGGTCGATCATGTAGTGGTAGAACGTAAAGGGCCGGCCCTCCCGCCTTCGCTCGATCATGGTCTTCGCCAGGCGCTCGTACTGCTCGAACAGCACGGGCAGGTCCTCCTCCCGCAGCGCCTCGGGATCGCCGGGCGCGCAGACCACCGGCTCCATGCTGGTCTCGGTGAAGCCCAGATCCACCATGTGCAGCACGTCGTTCGCGAAGTCCAGATTGTGCCGCGTGTAGGTGCCGCGCATGTAGTAGTTCGCCCCGCCGCGGGCCTCCACCAGCTTTTTGAACTTCGGTACGATGCGGTCGTAGCTCCCGTTGCCGGCGTAGTCCACCCGCAGCCGGTCGTGGACCGACCTTCGGCCGTCCAGCGAGAGCACCACGTTGCTCATCTCGCGGTTGCAGAAGTCGATCACGTCGTCGTCGATCAGCATGCCGTTGGTGGTCAGCGTGAAGCGGAAGTGCTTGTCGTGCACCTTCTCCTGCTCCCGGGCGTAGGCAACGAGGCACTTGACCACATCCCAGTTCATCAGCGGCTCGCCGCCGAAGAAGTCCACCTCCAGGTTGTGCCGCGTTCCGGAATGCTGAATGAGAAAGTCCAGCGCCTGCCGGCCCACCTCGAAGGACATCAGTGCCCGCTCGCCGTGATACTTGCCCTGGCTGGCAAAGCAGTAGGCGCAGTTCAGGTTGCAGGTGTGGGCCACGTGCAGGCACAGCGCTTTGACCACCACCGGCCGCGCCTTGAAATCGAAGGCGAGCTTTTCGTATTTGTCCTCGGAAAACAGCCTGCCCTCGGCCTTCAGCGCGGCCACGTCGGCGATGCATTCGCGGATCTCCGCTTCCGCCACTTCGGGATACCTCGCCGCCATCTCCGCGACGATCGCCTCCGCCGTGTGGTCCGGAAACATTGCAATGATGTCGTAGGCCACCAAGTCCACCGCGTGCACGGCGCCGGACGCCATGTCCAGCACGATGTTATAGCCGTTCAATTTGTACTGATGCACCATATTCTTCTCCCCGCACAAAAAATACCGCCTCGGAGGCGGCATTTTTTGAGGCCCTTTGCATTACTTATTCTTGTTTTCGCACTTCTGATTGGCCACGCCGCAGGAGGTCTTGCAGGCAGACTGGCAGGAGGTCTGGCACTCGCCGCAGCCGCCGGTCACGGCGCTCTTGTTGAGATCGCGGGTATTGATGGTCTGAATCCTCTTCATTGATGTTTCCTCTCCGTTTCTCGGGCTGCCCTTCGACAGTCCATCATAATACAGTAAGTATATCATGTGCGTCAACCGTTGTCAAGCCGGAGTCGGAGCCCGGCCCCCATCTGCTGTCCGGAGTCCGGCTCCCATCTGCTGTCCGGAGTCCGGACCCCATCTGCTGCCGCGATTCCTGCCCCGTCGGGTCGGCCATCGAACGGCCTCCCGCCGGCGTACGCGGGAAATCATGGAACATGGTGCGAAATCCACTGCCCCGGCTCCCATCTGCTGCGCTATTTCTCCGGGATCAGGCGCAGAAAGCCAATGAACGGCAGCTCTACCGTGCGCTCGTTGGTGATCAGCTGGGCCGCGCACAGCAGCGACAGCACAAACAGCGCAAGGCCCGCCAGTCCGCCGACGACGCCGAACAGCCACCCCAGCAGCGGAATGCCGCGCAGGATGCGGAACAGCGACGATACGATGATCTGCACGATCATCAACAGCAGGCCCTGGTTGGCGCAGTAGCGCCCCAGTTTCGAGCCCTTGCACCTGATCAGCGGCACGAAAAACACCACGTAGCCCGCCGCGGCCAGCGCCTTGTTCTGATCCATGTCCTCCCGGGTAAATTCGCGGTCCTCCATTGTCAATGCCTCCTTCATCTCCCGCATGCCGGGGCATGCGCTCTCCCTGCTACAGGCCGTTCGAAACGCGGTCCACGCACCGGCCCCAGCCGTCGTAGAGCAGGATATCGTCCGCCTTGGACTTGTGAATGACCTTCTTGTCGTCCCAGAGCAGCTGATAGGTCCCCGCCTCCGAGGACCGCGTGCCCACGGTGACGGCCTGCCCCGCCTCCAGCGCGAAGCCATCCGGGAAGGCGTACAGCTCGCCGCCCCGGTCGGAGTACAGATACCAGCCGGTCAAGTCCCGCGCGGCGCCGCTGTTGCGCACCGTCACCAGGTCGTCCCCCGGCGCCACGCGCTCGATGAAAACGCCCTCCGTCGCCGCTTCGTCGATGTCCACGTACTCGGCACTCGCCGCGCCATCCTCCAGGGTCACGCGAATGCCCAGCGCAGCGTTCTCGGTGACATAGCACGCGCCGCCCGCCGCCGTCAGCCGCGCCACCACGCCGGGGTTCGGCGTGCCGGGCTTCTCCTGTCCGTCGGTGGAAATCACCATCACGTCCGCGGAGACTGCCCGGGCGAAGGCCTCGGACACGGTGTCGTCGTCGCCGTGGTTGGGCGCCTTCAACACGGCGCAGGACAGGTCGTCCCCCTGCGCCAGCAGCTCCGCCTCCTCGGGCAGCTCCATGTCGCCGGTGAACAGCATCCGTCCCTGGGACGTCTCCAGCAGCATCACCAGCGAGTTGTTGTCGTCCTTGTCCTCAAAGCGCCGGGAGGGCGCCAGCACCTTCAGCGCCGCGCCGCTCTCCCCCAAGGGCACACTGTCGCCCCGCTGGAGCCACTGAACCTCCTGCCCCCGAAGCGCTGCGGCCTTCACCGCGCCGTGCTTCTCCGGCTTGACGCCCGTGTACATCGCCGAAGCGTACCAAGTCCCCACGGGAATGTCGCTGGCGGCCAGCCAGGAGAGCCCTCCGGTGTGGTCTCCGTCCGTGTGGGTGATGAACACGGCGTCCAGCGCCTCCGCGCCCACCTCCCGCATGGCGGCAAGCACCTTGCCCCGGGCGCTGGCCTTGCCGGTATCGATCAGCCCGGTCCAGCCGTCCACCCGCAGAAGCAGGGCGTCTCCCTTGCCCACGCTGGCCGCGAACAGCTCCACGCCGGACGCGCCGGAAGCCGCCGCCCCGGGCCGCCCGGATCCGCAGCCGACCAGCAGCGCCGCGAGCAGAAACAGCGCAGTCCATTGAAAAATCCTTTTCATTTACACCTCTACCCAGGTTCCCCTTTCGTTCGATTCCTTCAATTTCTCCATCAGGTGCTGGAGCCTCGCGCCCTCCCGGACGCCGTTTTCCGGCTGCACGCCCCGGCACACCGCATCCAGGAAGCTGTAGTAGCAGTGGGTGTGCCCGCGATCCCAGCCGATGGCGCTCTTCGGCGGCAGGAACTTCCCGCCCGGCGCGGGATAGCGCTGCACGGACTCGATCTGCGTGAACCCCCGCAGGCCGCCGTAGGCCGCCTCGGGCACCTCCTGATCGAAGAAGTAGACGTAGTTGGGATCCATCAGGTTCCACGCCATCGCGCCCCTGGTGCCGCGCACCTCGAAGGACAGCTCGTCGTTGGACCCTGTGGCGATCTTGCTGGCCTCCACCGTGCCGATCGCGCCGCCCGGCAGCTCCAGCAGCGCCAGCGCGTGGTCCTC
>JAFWBZ010000098.1 GCA_017537105.1 Clostridia bacterium
CAGATGCGGGAGACGTTCAAATCGCTGTTGCCGAGTTGTACATATTTCATGGTCCGGTCAACCTCCTGTCCAGTTGTCAAAAAGCAAAACTGACATCGTGTCACTACATAGTATACACTATTTCTGACACGATGTCAATACTCTGTACAGCAAATACGCGCTATTATTTCCGCGGTTTCAGCAGCGCGTGGATACAATTCTTGGCCATGTCATACACGCTCATATACACGAAATCGAGCCCTGCCTCCGACATCGCCCGACGCTGTTTTTCCGACACAGTGGTGTAGGGATACAGGCCGTAGAGAAACGGCAGGAAGGCGTACAGGAAGTCCTGCTGCTCCCTCGCGTCCATGTCGGAAAAGAATCGAACCAGGCAGCGGCGCACCGCCTCGATGGACGCGCCGTACGCGACCTTGAAGTCCCGCAGGCACTCCGGGCGGCTGTTCTCCTCCATGTCGAAGTGATTCATGCTCAGCAGTTTGAGCAGCATGCCCCGCCTCTCCAGCGTGTGGGCCAGCGCGCCGGAAAACGCCTCCGCACTCATGGTCGTATAGGTCTCCGCCAGGGCTTCAAGCTCTCCCACCCAGCGCTCGTACTCCCGCTGCATCAGGGCGAGGAAGATCTCCTCCTTGGTCTGGAAGTAGTTATAGATGGACGTGCGCGTGAAGCTCGTCGCCCCGGCGATGTCCTTGAGCGTGATCTCCTTGAAGCTCATGGTCTGATAGAGCTTTTCGCAGGCCGCAATGATCTCCTCCCTGCGCGCATTCGTCAATTCCGCAGAACCCCTGGGCATATCGCAGCTCCCTCCGCCGCCCGGAGACGGCTCTTTTGATGCGCCTCCATTATACCTGTATTCTGACGGAATGTCAATCACAGTTTTCGCATGAATTGACGTATCGTCAGAATCCTGAAAGGCTTCACTGCTCCATCCGCGACGTCACGGACGGCAGAAGCGGTTATCTACACACGCATAAACGTATTTGCCCTGCAAAGCGAACACGGAGATGCCTCTTTGGAGCGCAGAGGGCGTAACAAAGCCCCATTCCCATCGACATTGAGCGCCCGCGTTTCTCCTGCTTCGACAGTCGTCCGCGCATCTTTCCGACAATCATGACTTTCCAAAGGCATTTTCCGCAATGACATTGACAGATTTCCCGGGTTGTTTTATCATATAGCATAGTTATAATAACATGCGCGACGAGTGTCGACATCTATACAATCTGGAGGGAAACGCTATGTTCAAGAAGGGTCGCAAGCGCGAGGCCAAGGGCCTTGCAGTCGTCTATTTTATCATCGGTCTGATCATTCTGTTGATCATCCTGGCAGTGATCTACTTTGCACTGGTGGAGCTCGACTATTCCGATCGGATCCGCGATCCCGAGGCGACCATTCGTTCCTATGTAGAGATGACCCCCGCTCCCTCGGACGCGGACGACGAGCTCGTCGCCGACTCCGATGGCTATGACATCTCCCTGGACGTCGATCTGACGGCGGCCACCGATACGCCGGAGCCCACCGCGACGCCCACGCCGGAACCCACCGCCACCCCCGAGCCGACGCCCTCGCCCACGCCCATTCCCGTGACGATGGTCTCTCCCTCGAGGACTTCCGGCTTCTCCGTGCCCGAGACCTCCACGCCGAACATGGTGGCCGGCATCACCAGCTGCTACGTCTCCCTGCCGGACAACAACCGTTACATGTACATGACGGGCTACGGCTACCTCAACGACGCCACCTTCGACGGCGCACAGGCCCAGAGCTACCTGATCGTCAAACAGTCCAAGACCGGCAAGATGATCGCCTATCAGATGACGTCGAAGTCCGGCATTTCCGGCCACGACCACACCGGAGCGGTCTGCCAGAACGCGTCCGCCTGTGACTTTGAAGTCTGCATCGATGTGGGCACCATGTATTCCGAGGATATCTACAACCTCGGCGTCGTGGTCGCATACACGCCCGCCGGTGCCAAGAAGGCCAGCTACGCCTACTACGCATTCCCCAGCGACATCAGCTTCACCGTGCTGGCGGGCCAGGTCGTCGGACCGGTGTTCGTCGCCGACGCTGCGGTCGCCGCCGCGGAGGATGAGATGGCGGACGCGGATGTCTCGGACTTTGACGACGCGGACTTCGACGAGGATGCTTTTGACGGCGAAGGCGACGAAGAATTTGACAGCGGCGTCGAGGACGTCTTCGCCCCCGATGCGGACGCGAGCACCGCGCCCCAGGCCGTGACCTCCTCCGATGAACTGTATCTGGATCAGATGACCAACGGCTGATCTGCCGGAGCCTTCAAGGGGCGATCCCAAGCGGGACCGCCCCTTTGTCTGTCCGTTTTTCTGTCCAAGCGCTGCGCTTTCGTGCTGCGCCGCTGACATTTTGGGGCCTCCGGGGCGGTTTTGGTCGCCTATTTCTTCCCTTTTACCGCAGTTTTTGTATAATGATCTCACGTCGCGGGTTTCAAATGACAGATCATCGAAAGGGAGGAAATTACAAATGCTCAGGAATCTTGGCTCTCGCATCATTGTCATCGCGGTCTGCGTCGTTCTGGCGGTTGTCATCGCGTTGAACGCCTTTGCCGTGGTCCCCGTGGGCTCCACCGGCATACTGCTCACCTTCGGTCGAGTGGAGGACGGCTCCACGCTTTCCGAGGGGCTGCATCTGAAGATCCCCTTCGTGCAGCGCATCGTATCGCTGGACAACCGCGTGCAGAAGCTCGAGCTGGATACCGAGGCCTTCTCCAAGGACATCCAGACCGTATCCGCCAAGCTGGCGGTCAACTATCGCCTGCGCCCCGAAATGTCCTTCTCCGTATACAAGACGCAGGGCACCCACTTTGAACAGAACATCATCGTCCCCGCGACGCACGAGGTGCTCAAGAGCGTGTCGGCCCAGTACACGGCCGAGGAGCTGATCTCCCGGCGCGCCGAATCGTCCGACATGATGCGCGACGAGTTGGACGCGAAGCTCACGGGCATGGGCATCACCATCACCGACTTCAACATCATCGACTTCGACTTCTCCACTGAATTCATCAACGCCGTGGAAGCCAAGCAGGTGGCGGAGCAGGTCCGCAAGAAGGCCGCCACGGAAAACGAGACCGCCATCGCCCAGGCCGAGCGGGAAAAGCAGGTCGCGGTGAAGCAGTCTGAAGCGGAGGCGGAGAAGATCCGCATCCAGGCCGAGGCGGAGGCCCAGCGCACCCGCATTCAAGCGGAGGCCCAGGCGACGAAGGTGCGCGTCGAGGCGGAAGCGCAGGCCGAGGCTGCGAGGCTGGCCGCAGAGGCCGAGGCCTTCCGGCTGGATTCCATCAACAGGAACCTGACCGACGACACCATCCGCAACACCCTGGCCGAAAACTGGGACGGCCGACTGCCCACCATCGCGGGCGGCGAGGGCTTCGCGGGCATCATGAACATCGACCATCTCCTCGACAACATGGGAGGTGAACACGGAAATGACTGAATACAAGGTTCTCAGGACCAGTTTGCGCGACGCTGAATCGGAGCTGAACCGACTCGCGGCGGACGGCTGGCGGGTGATCTCGACCACTGTGGTCAGTGGAATGAGCTTCACCGTCGGCACCACGCCCTTGATCATCACACTGGAGCGCAATCAGTAAAGCCCGGCCCCGGAAACTCCCCGCGAGTTTCCGGGGCGTTTCTGTGGCGGTCTTAACGTGAAACGGTTTACACCACGTGGAAACTCTGCTATATTATTCAAAAAGCGCTGCAAGGCATGCGCCGCAGAGCGACGTGCGCTGCAAAACCCGTTGCCCCGCTCTGCCGGTGGACAACGCGGCATTCACAGACCTCA
>JAFWBZ010000099.1 GCA_017537105.1 Clostridia bacterium
CGCGCTGCCTGCCGGACGACGCGGTGCTGGTGCGCCCGGACGGGCTGAAATACGCGCTGCACAGCATCCTGCGGCGCGGTCGGAGCACGCTTCCCGCGTACGTGCGGCTGGAGCGGCGGCAGCCCCGGGGCACCCGGCGCGCAGAAGCACAGCTGGTGGCCACCGCCGTGCCCTGCGATCTCCGCATTCCCTACGACATCGCGCTCACCGGCGACCTCTCCTTCGTGAAGAACGACGAGATCGCGCTGCTGCAGATCGAGCGGTACCCGGAGTTCAACCGCCCGATTTCCGCCAGCGTCCTGCGGGTGCTGGGCAATGCCGGCAGCCTGCGCGCGCTGCTGCGCGCCGTCGCGGAGGACCACGGCTTCGCCACGGAGCGCGACGCAGAGTCCGAGCGCGAGGCCGCCGCCTTCCCGGAGCAGCTCACTCCCGCGGACATGGCCGGCCGCGAAGACCTGCGCGACTTGCTGACCTTCACCATCGACGGCGCCACCGCCAAGGACTTCGATGATGCGGTGTCCATCGAGGAGATTCCCGGCGGCTGGCGCCTGGGCGTGCACATCGCGGACGTCTCCCACTACGTCCGCCCCGGCTCCGCGATTGACGGCGACGCGCTGGTCCGCGGCACCTCCCTCTATCTGCCGGGGCTGACCGTGCCCATGCTGCCGGAGCGCCTTTCCAACGAGCTCTGTTCGCTGATGCCGGACCAGGACCGGCTGGCGATGAGCCTGTTCATGGACATTTCGGACGGCGCGGTGTTGGACCACCGGCTCGTGCGGTCCGTGATCCGCTCCCACGCGCGGCTGACCTACGCCGCGGTGAACCGGCTGTTCGACGGTGCGGAGGCGGACATCCCCCCGGAAATCGCTGCGGCGCTCGCGGAAATGCGCGCCCTGTCCGGGCAGCTTCGCAGACGGCGCGCCTCCCGCGGCGCCATCGACTTCGACATGGACGAGCCGGAGTTCGTGCTGGACGAGGACGGCGCGCCCGTAGAGATCCTCTGCGAGCCGCGGGGCGAGTCGGAGCGCATCATCGAGGACTTCATGCTGGCGGCCAATGAGACCGTGGCCGCGCTGGCGCGCAGCACCGAGCTTCCGTTTCTCTACCGGGTGCACGAGACCCCGGACGCCGAGCGGCTGCAGGCGCTGGAAAAGCTGCTGGACGGCGCGGGGCTCCACACCCATCTCGGCGGGGACCCGCACCCCGGAAGGCTGCAGGCGGTGCTTGAGCGCGCGAAGAGCCATCCCGCCCGGGACGTCATCCGGCAGAGCCTGCTTCGGGCGCTGAAGCGCGCCCGCTACTGCGAGCGGCCGCTGGGCCACTACGCGCTGGCCCTGGAGGATTACTGCCACTTCACCTCTCCCATCCGCCGCTATCCGGACCTGGTGGTGCACCGCATGCTGAAGCGGCTGCTGGACGGAGAGCTCGAGCGCACCGAGCGCCTGTCGGGGCGCATGCCCGCGCTGGCGGAGGCGTGCTCGCGCCGCGAAAACGCCGCGACGCTCGCGGAGCGCCAGGGCGACGGCATACTGATGGCGGCGTACATGTCCCGCCAGATCGGCCGGAAGTTCGACGGCGTGGTCTCCGGCGTCACCGGCTGGGGCCTGTACGTCACGCTGCCCAACCGGGTGGAGGGATTGGTGCGCATCGCCGGACTCGACGATTTTTATCAGTACGACGCCGAGCGAAGCCAGCTGTATGGCGAGGCGACCGGCACGGTGTTCCGCCTGGGCGACCGGGTGCGGGTGCGCGTGGAGAGCGTCGTCGTGGCCGCCGGCGAGGTCAACTTCGAGCTGTTGCCCCCCGGAAGGTGAGGGACAACACAAACCAGGCGGGAGTCGCTTCGTGCAAGCGGCTCCCGCCCGTTTTTTTCACATTCAATCCGATTACACCCGGATGCGCCCGTCTCCGTCGACGGCGATCTCCGATGCGTGGAACGCGCGCAGGGCATTCAGCATGTGCTGCACGTCCCGGGCCCCGGCGGTCTCACAGGCCGAGTGCATGGCCAGCTGCGCCAGACCGATGTCCACGGTGTTCACCGAGACGTGGGCGTTGGCGATGTTGCCCAGCGTGGAGCCGCCCGGGACGTCCGACCGGTTGGCAAAGCGCTGCACGGGCACGCCGGCGCGGCGGCAGATCTCCTCGAACACCGCCTGGGACATCGCATCGGTGGTGTACTTTTGATTGGCGTTGAACTTCACCACCACGCCGCCGTTCATGGCGACGCGGTTTTCACTGTCGTACTTCTCGGGGTGGTTCGGATGGATCGCATGGGCGTTGTCCGCCGAGAGCATAAAGCTCCGGGCAACGGCGGCGCGCAGTGACTGGCCGGTCGCGCCAAGCGCCTCGGCGATGCGGCCAAGCACGTCCTCCAGCAGCGTGGAATCCGCGCCCTGCTTGGTGCCGCTGCCGACCTCCTCGTTGTCGAACACGCAGGCCACGTCGATGTGATCGGAGCCCTTTGCGTCCAGCAGCGCCCGCACGGAGCACCAGGCGCACTCCAGGTCGTCCAGCCGCGGCGCGGCCAGGAAGGCCTCCCCCGCGCCCCACAGGCGCGGCGCGTCGCGGTTTACCAGGTACAGATCCGCAGCGGCGATGTCCTCGGTGGCGACGCCCGCGGCCTCCGCGACCATCGTCAGGCAGTCCGCGCCCTCCTCGCCGATCACGGGCAGCATGTCCACCTGCGGATTCAGCGCCACGCCGTCGTTGACGGTCCGGTTGAAGTGGATCGGCACGTTCGGGATCAGCGCCACGTCCCGATCGAAGTTCACGGGCCGGGCGACCAGCGCGCCGTTCTCGCGCACGACCAGCCTCCCCGCCAGGGAGAGCGGCCGGTCCATCCAGGTGGAAAGGATCATCCCGCCGTACTTTTCCACGTTCAGCAGCGCGTACCCGTTGGCCGTCCGATCGGCCTGGGGCTTCAGCTTGAAGCAGGGCGAGTCGGAGTGGCTCGCCACGATCTGAAAGTGGGCAAAGCCGCGCTCCGGCAGGCGAAAGGCGATGACCGAGGACTGGTTGCGCGTCACGTAGTAGCCGCGTCCCGGCTCAAGCGACCAGGCTTCGGACTCGTTCAGCCGACGAAAGCCTCCCGCCTCCAGCATCCCGGAGAGGTTCTCCACCGCCTGATAGGCCGTCGGAGAAGCCTGTAGAAACTGCATCAATTCCCTCAGTGCGTCCATGTCGCACCTCCTGCACGTCTTCTTCCCACAGCATTATACACGCGCGGCCGCCCCTTCGCAAGCGATTTTTCCAAAACTCCCGCTCCGATCCGGTTGACACCCGCGCCGCCGCGCCCTATAATGCATACAGGACGGCATCTCTGCGGCAAACGGAGGCGAAACGCGATGAACGACGCGATGGTATTCAGCTTCAATTTAGACGGAGAGCGGCACGCGATGCTCCAGTCGATCTGCGATTCCCTGGGCATCATTTTGAAGCCGGTGCCCCGCGAGGCCTTCGGGCTGCCGCTGGGCGCGCTGCTCGGCATGCCCGCGGCGCGGCTCGCGGGTGCGGCGGAGGATTCCGGGTTTGACGACCCCATGCTGCTCCTCTGCGGGCTGGAGGAGCCGACGTTCAGCGCCTTCCTGCAGGCCCTTCGGCGCTCCGAGCTGCCGCGCATCGACCTCAAGGCCGTGTTGACGCCCACGAACGTCGCCTGGACCGCCGTCCAGCTGCGCAACGAGCTGCTCCGCGAGCACGAGCAGATGCGGCGCGCATCGAGGTAAAATTCCACATACAGTTGCGGCCCCTCGCATTCGCGGGGGGCCGCATTCACGTTTGGCGTCGGTTGGCGCCGCCGTCATCCCAGCGTGCTCAGCCTGCGCACCGTGTACTTGCTGTAGGAGGACAGGTTCATCACGCTGCAATGCACGGTGTTGGTGCCCGCCTCGGAGCCGCCGTTTTCGATGATCATGATCTTCGTCTTCTCGGTGTTGGCGTAGTACAGGAACATGACCACGTGGGAGCCGGACTTGCACAGCAGGTCACCGGGTCGCATCTGGGACTTGTCCTTGATGGTCTTGTACTCGGACTTCACGGCGATGTCCTTGGTCCGGTAGGTACTCTTCGCACCGTTGCCCATGCCCCAGATGGCGGTGTCGCACAGGCCGGAGCAGTCGTTTCCGTAGTAGGAGCGGCTGCTGTAGTTGGTCTTGTGGAGCAGGTAATACCCCTTCCCCGAACTCACATAGCCCCCCGTGCTGATGGCCGCGGCCGCGGTATAGGCGCGGTTCAGCCCGCTGCCGGAGATGTAGGGCATGCCGTAGTAGACGATGCCCGGCTTGAAGTCCTTCGCGCCGCCCTCGGAATTGGCCGCCTTCCAATAGAGCTGCTTCTGGGGCGTCATCCACACGAAGTCGTAGCTGGCGAAGATGTTGTTCACGATCTGTATGCGGCGGTTGGCGTCCGTGGCGGAGATCACGCCGCCGTTCTTCAGCCGGGCAATCTCCTTGAGCGCGCTCTGCTTGATGGCGTCGATCTTCTTTCGGTTCGCACTGATGCCGCCGGTCCCCGTGGTGCGCGCGGGGATGGTCAGCGTATAGTCGCTCGTCTCCACGGCCGCCACCAGGGACAGCTTGACGGCGCTGTTCTTGGTGGAGGTGCAGGTGATGGTGGAATAGCCGAACCCCACGGGGGTGAGCAGACCGTTCTCGTCCACCTTCACCGTGCCCGGCGCGGCGGAGGTCCACCGGACGCTCTCCCGGGCCGTCTCGGGAATGACCTGGTACTGGATTTGATAGGCTGCGCCGCCCCTGGTGAGCATGGGTACGCTCTCGAGCAGCACGATCCTCTCGGGATAGTACGGATCGTAGACCGTGAGGTTCAGCACGGCCTTCTTTCCGTTGTGGGTCTGCACGGTGATCTTCGCCGTGCCCCTGGCCACCGCCCGCACGGTGCCGGAGGCGTCCACCGTGGCCACCTTGGCATTGCTGGTGCTGTAGGCAAACGAGGTGCGGCTGTCCGCCGGGATCACCGGCGACAGCTGGAAGTCGGTCCCGATGTTCACGGTCTTCGCGGTCTCGGGGAGCGTCACGCTGGAGGGCGCGTTCAACACGTTGACCGGGATCTGCGCATACACGTCCGGCAGATAGGTCCGCACGGTGATGACGGCGTCGCCCTTCCCCTTTGCCGTGATCACGCCGGCGGAGGAAACCGCGGCCACCGCGCCGTTGGAGGTCTCATACCGCAGGGCGGACCAGCTGCCCTCGGAGAGCGCCGCGGTGATCTTCTGCGTCTGCCCGACGCCCATCGCCGCGCTGGAGGGCGTCGCCGTGACCGAGGTCGGCGCGGGATACACGTGCACCCGGCAGACCGCAGTCTTGTTGTTGAAGGTGCGGATGACGACGCTCTCCTCGCCCACGTCGAGCGCGGTGATGTCGCCGGTCCGGGCGTCGATGTCCAGCACGGTCTGGGCCTTGTCCGCAGGCTCAAACGTCACCGTTCCGCCGGTGCCCGAGGGCAGGCTGTAGCCCAGCCGGAAGCGCTCGCCCACGCCGAGGTTCCGGGACGCGGGGGCGGCGGTGACCTTCTTGGGCGCCTTCTTTACGTTGACCTTCAGCTTGAAGACCTTGTTGTTGTAGGTCTTGATCGTGATGGTCGAGCTGCCCTTCTTCAGGCCCTTGAGGGTGCCGTTGGCGCTGACCTTCACGTACTTCTTCCGGCTGCTGGAGAAGCTGAAGCTGCTGGCGGCCTCGCCGACGTCCGGCGTCAGCTTCCAGGTATTTCCGACGCCCAGATTCAGC
>JAFWBZ010000100.1 GCA_017537105.1 Clostridia bacterium
ATATATGTAGTCATTACAGTAATTAGAAAAGAGGTGGTTCCTTTGAGCTTACTTGAAAAAGCAAAACATAATATTTGTTATAACCTTTCTATATTCTGCGCTGGATTGAGATATGATTTTAGAACGGGGGTTAGGAGAATGAAAAGAATACTTGCTATAACAATCGCTATTATGATTTACATTATACTGATATCAACTGCCTTTGCTTATAATATACTTGAGAAGGGCAGTAAAGGAGATGAAGTGAAAGCGTTACAGGAGGCATTAATTAATCAAAGATACTTATCTGGATTTGCTGATGGTGACTTTGGGAAAAAGACGGAAAGCGCTGTTATTGCTTTTCAGGCGGACAATGGAATTCAGGCAACTGGCATTGCTGATAATAAAACGCAAGAATTACTGTTTGAACAAGAAAACATTCGGCTCGAAAAAGTAATTCTCTCAAAAGGGTCTAAGGGCTCTGATGTTGTGAAACTTCAAGAGAGATTGATTGAGCTTGGATATTATAGTGGTAAAGCAAAGGGCGTATATGATGATATGACTGAAGCAGCTGTAATTGTGTTTCAAGCACATAATGCAATATCACCTTCTGGATTAGCAGACAAAGAAACACGTGATATTCTTTATTCGCGCGATGCGCTTTCTATTGATGATGAACCTGTCAATGCTGAGACAAACGCAAGTATTAATGCTGATGGATCGGACAAGGAATCTGCTCCTAACGGAGAGACAGACAATG
Organism: Clostridia bacterium; assembly: GCA_017537105.1. Lineage (GTDB taxonomy): Bacteria > Bacillota > Clostridia > Christensenellales > Aristaeellaceae > UBA2862. The sequence continues at coordinate 740 of JAFWBZ010000100.1, forward strand.
CTATCAAAACTGAAAAAACAAAGAATACAATAAAAATGACTTTACGTGAAGGAGAATATATCGTTGGGGAAGACTTTGATGCAGGCGATTATACGATAACATGTATCATCACGGAAGGCAATAAAGATAGTGCATTTATGAATGCATTTGGAGATATGATGAACGCCGATGAAGAAACGGCAGGATTTGGTTCCATGTTTAGTGTATATGGCATGATGTTTGATGATGGCAACTCAGATATGACAGTTGAGATCATTGACGGTAATGGTTCAATTCTGAAATCATGGAAAATGGCTGTTGATGATAGCATGGCGATTTCCCTTGAAGAAGGTTATACAGTAAAAATCGTAAAAGGCAATTGCACGATAACCTCAATTGAATAATCAGACACTCATATTTCGTTGACATACTCTCTTGGAAACATTGAGAGAATTCTTTGGGTAATTGATTAGATTACGTCAACTCGATGAATGAAATGTGTTGTATATACGTCGGCCGGAATAAAAAGAAAGCCGTCTCATCGGACAGGCGTATAGAGTATTAATAAATCCTTTAGAGGGGTATGGGGAGGCGTGAAGCCTCCCCATTTTCAATCAATTCTGACGGCATGTACGTCAGAATTGAATTTTTTGGAACACATGGAGACTGTCCTTCTGAAGCACGCGGGTTCTCTGTGTTCTAATTACTTCGACATACAACACAAAAGGACCGTCCATGTGTTCTTTGGGAGAGATATGCAAGGGCTTTTCCGCTGCCCGCGGAATCGGGGGAAAGGGGAATGCGGGCGGCGCGGGGCGCAGGGCAGGATCGAAACTCGATTTATCCTGTGCGCTACATAAAGCGGATGTATGTTCCCGCGGGCAGGTCGGCGAAGGTGCTCCGGATGATCTCCAGGTCGATGCTGTACTTGTCGAAATACAGTCGGCCCTCCACGAGGTATTCGTCCGCGTTGTTGGTCAGGAGCACGGCCGTTAAGCCGTTGGGCAGCATCTCCGCGTCCATCTGCTCAAAACTCCAGATTCGATAGAGGCTCAGGTCGATGCTGAACCTTCCGTAGGCGTAGCCGTTGATGTCCATGCTGTACTCGTGGGCGCCGCCGTAGTCCGCGCCGCCCTCCCAGTGGCCGAGGTAATACGACGGGTCGTTCATCTGCGCCAGGGCTGCGCAGGAGAGCAGCAGTGCCAGGGCCAGTGCGGCCGCAGTGAATCGCTTCATATTCGTTTCCTCCTGGAACATCCTTTGGGATGGCGGGCGTCCGGCAAACCGCCCGCGTCGGGACACAGACAAAGGAGCGCCCGTCCAGCGGGCGCTCCCTGTGCCAGGATTACCGGTTCAGCGTGATGATCACGCGGCGATACGGCTCTTCCCCCTCGGAGTGGGTGGTGACCTCCGGATCGTTCTGCAGCGCGGAGTGCAGGATCCTGCGCTCGTAGGGGTTCATGGGCTCCAGGGCCACGCGCTTGCCGCTCTTCTTGGCGCGGCCGGCCATGCGCACGGCCAGTTTGCGCAGCGCTTCCTCGCGCTTGGCGCGGTAGTTTTCGGTGTCAATGGAGATGCGCAGGTAATCCTCGCGGCCGCGATTGACGGTCAGGCTGGTGAGGTACTGCAGCGCGTCCAGCGTCTCGCCGCGGCGGCCGATCAGCAGGCTCATGTTGTCGCCGGCCATCTGCATGCGCAGCTGCTCCTCAGACTCCATGACTTCGATCTCCACCGGGACGTTCATGCGCTCGGTCAGGCCGCCCAGGAACGCCCGGGCCTGTTGCGCGGTTTCGGAGAGCTGGTCCACGGGGGTGGCGACGAAGGGCTCGTGCTCGATCACCGGCGCGGGCTCCGCGATTTCATCCTCATCCGCTTCGACGACTTCGACGGGCTGCTCCTTGCGCTCGCCGGACTTGCGCCTGCGGTTGCGGGAGCGGCGCTTCTTCGCGGGCTTCGGGGCCTCCTCGCCCTCCTCCGCGGCGGGTTCCTCCACGACGGGCTCGGCTGCCGGCGCTGCGGGCTTGACCTCGGCCTTCGCGGGTTTCTCCGCCTTGCGCTTCTCGCCGCGGGCCTTGCGGCCGCTGCCGCCGTCCAGGGACAGCACGGGCATCTCGATTTCCAGCGCGGGATCGTCGGTCTTGACGGTCAGGCGCACCTTGGCGCGCTTGCCGAACATGCCGAACAGCCCGGGACTTCCCATTTCAATGACCTGAATTTCGACGTCGCTGCGATCCGCTTCCAGCTGCGCAAGGCCGCTGTTGATCGCGTCGTTTACCGTTTTGCCGGTGGCTTCAATCGATCTCAAGGCAAACTGCCTCCTTAATAATGTCTCATTGGGGGCGGCCGGCGGCCGGCCGTCAGGGCTTGGGCGCTTCCGTCGGGGCGGAAGCCTTGGCGTCCTGGCGCTCAAACCAGGCGTTCACAAACAGCTGCTGCACGATCTGGATCACGTTGGCGGCCATCCAGTAAATGGAGAACGCCGCGTTGGAGGTGGCGCAGATGTAGATGGAGAAGATGGGGAAGAACCACTTCATCACCGGGCTGTTCATGGCGTTGGCGGCGTCGGCCGCGGCGCTGGCTTCCTTCTCCTGCACGGTGGGCAGGGCGTTCTTGTCCTTCTTTTCCTTCTCCTGTTTGCCATTCATGATCTTGGTCATGAAGAACTGGCTGAAGCCCGCCAGCAGCGGCAGAATGAACAGGCCGTTGGAGTACCTGAACAGGTTGGCCAGGGAGGTGGGCAGCGTGAGGGTGGGGGCGAAGAACAGCAGGTTCAGTTTCGTGGTCAAAAACGCGCTGGCAGGCGCATAATTGACCGCGATGGCGTTGTAGGCGTCGGAGGCCAGGAACGTCCGGGCCGTCTCGATGTTTTCGGCGGTCAGGATGCTGGAGTGGGAGACCGCCTGGATCAGCCGCAGCGGATCGCCCACGGCGGGCAGGATGGTGGCGGCAAAGGAATCCGGCTGGAACACGTTCTTGATCCACAGCCAGCCCTGCAGCGCGCCGGGCTGCAGCGCGCCGGTCTCCTTCATGTCCAGAATCATCTGGATGGTGCGTTCGTTGCCCACGTAGCGCATGGCGTTGAACATGATGATCAGGATCGGGAACTGGATCAGCATCGGCAGGCAGCCGGACATGGGGCTGACGTGTTCCTTCTTGTACAGCTCGGAGAGCTTCTGGTTCATCTTGTCCCGGTCGTTGGCGTACTTGGCCTGGAGCGCGGCCATCTGGGGCTGGATCTTGGACATGGCGCGCATGCTCTTCTTGCTCTTGATGTCCAAAGGCAGGAGAATCAGGCGAATCAGCAGCGTGAAGATCACGATGGACCAGCCGTAATTGCCGACCCAGCTGTTGATCCAGTTCAGGAAAATCATGAAATACCTAATCAAACCGCTAAACATGCAGAATCCTCCGTCGTCGTGGTCTTCTTCCCCTTCGAGGATCCCCCTCCGGCACATACGTCAAATGCCCCGCCGCACCTTACTGCCGTCAGGTTCACTGCGGAGCATTTCGTATCCGACTCTACGGAACGGGATCGTATCCGCCCTTGTGGAGCGGATGACAGCGCAATATCCGGCGCAGCGCCAGATAGCCCCCTTTGATTGCGCCGTACTTTTCCACGGCCTCCAGCGCATACTGCGAGCAGGTGGGTATGAACCGGCAGCAGGGCTGGTGCATGGGGGATATGTGGATGCGGTAAAAACGTATCAGCCAAAGCAGCGCGCGCTTCGGCACGGAACGCAGCTTGCCCATCACACATCCTCTTTCAGAAGGTTGGCGCGGCTGACGAGCTTGTGCAGCTCCCGCGTCAGCGTCTCGTGCGGCACGCCGGCAATGCCCTGCCGGGCGATGAAAATGTACTTGCCGCACTTCATCTGCGTGCGCATCCTGCGCACATCCTCACGCAGCCATCGCCGGATGCGATTGTGCGTGACGGCGTTGCCCACCTTGCCGGACACGGAGAACCCGATTCGCAGGTCGCGGGCCTTCAGGTGGATCAAAACCAGGTTGCGAGAGGGGTGGGACTTGCCCCGGCGGTACACGTAGCGGTAGTTCCGGTTGCTTCCCAGCCTGTAGCGGCGAGGAAAGCGCTCATCGCGCCTTTCGCCATCGCGATTCCCCTCCATGGGATCGGTTACGCGGACAGAACCTTGCGGCCGCGGGCACGGCGGGCCTTCAGAACGTTGCGGCCGGCGCGGGTCTTCATGCGGGCGCGGAAGCCGTGGACCTTGGATCTCTGGCGCTTCTTGGGCTGATAGGTACGGACAGACATGTTGGAACACTCCTTACAAATTGATATGTCACATTCGCCCCACGACGGGTTCGCGACGGCGAACAATGCCAAATTACAGCCTTAACAGTATAGAGGATTTCCAGAGGGCTGTCAAGATGGATTGTGTGAAAAATCACAATATGGGCACATTTGGAGGGCGGCGGGGCGGAGAAAAAGATCCTTCGCCGCACGCGGAGGGCGGCGAAGGATCGGAAGGGTACGCGCGGGGCGGCGGATCAGGCCGCAGCCTTGTGCAGCCGGGCGCGGATGGCCGGGATGGCGATCTGGATGAACACCGCCAGCAACAGTATGCTGCCCTTGATGGAGTCGTTGATCAGCGCGTCCAGGCCCAGCGACGAGATAATCTTGTCGATGATGGTGTAGCTCATGGCGCCGAACAGCACGCCCAGCAGCTTGCCCTTGCCGCCCGACATGCTGATGCCGCCGATGACCACCGCCGCGATGGCGTACATCTCGTTGGACTTGCCGATGGTGGCCGCATCCACGGAGCCGTTCATCGCCAGCCACATGAAGGTGCTGATGCCGCAGAGCAGGCCGGTGATGGTGTAGACCGCCACCTGGGTCCACTCCACGTTGATGCCGGCCAGCCGCGCCGCGCGCTCGTTGGAGCCAATGGCGTAGACGGACTTGCCGAACTTGGTGGAGGTGGAAATGAACACCATGACCACCGTGACGAGCAGCAGGATGATGCCCGCCATCGGGATGAAGCCGAACACCTTCATCTGGCCGAACTTATAGATGGGGTCGAAGGCGGGCTTCGAGGCGTCCATGCTGTAGATGGACAGCGTCAGCGTGCGCAGGTAGTACTGGGAGATGGAGCGGTAGATCAGCATCGTCGCCAGTGTGACGATGAAGGGCGGCATCTTCACCTTGCCAATGAGCAGGCCGTTGATGAAGCCCAGCGCGCAGCCTACGGCCAGCGACACCAGCAGCGTGAGGAAGATGGAGTTGGTGCCGTTGAACACGACCACACCCATGCCGCCGATCAGCGCCAGCATCGAGCCGACGGACAGGTCGATGCCGCCGGTGATGATGACCATGCCCATGCCGAAGGACAGTATGCCCACGACCGCCGAGTGCCGCAGGATGTTCATCACGCCGTTGAAGGTGGTCGCCTTGCCGTTGATGATCAGGTAGGCCACCAGGATGGCGATGAAGATCATGATGAAGCTGTAGCTGCCGATAAAACGGGTGATGGGATTGCCGGACTTTTTCTTCGTGTTCATTGTGCGACCGCCCTTTCCTGCGCCACGCCGGCGGCGTTGGTCGCCGCGAGCATGACGTTTTCTTCGGTGATGTCCTCATGCCGGAGCACGCTGTGGATGCTGCCGTGGTAGAACACGATGCAGCGGTCCGCGACCTTTTGGAGCTCCGGGATTTCCAGCGTGTTGACCAACAGGGTCTTGCCCCTGCGGGCCAGCTCCAGGATGAGCTTGTAGATCTCCGCCTTGGCTCCCACGTCGATGCCCTGGGTGGGATTGTCCAGCAGCAGCACGTCCGCGTCGGTGTTCAGCCAGCGGGCCAGTATGACCTTCTGCTGGTTGCCGCCTGACAGGCTGGTGATCAGGTCGTCCTCGCCGTTGCAGCGGATGTTCAGCATGCCGCGCATCCTTTCGAAGCGCTGCCGCTCCGCCCGTTTGCGGATGACCGGCCTTTTGCGGGAGAGGGTGTGCTCGGAGACGTAGTTGTTTTCCAGCAATGTGAAATCGGGCAGGACGGAGTTCTCCTTGCGATTGGCGGGGATCATGCCCACGCGGTGTACCATGGCGTTGTGGATGTCGCCGGCGATGGGGCTGCCCGCGACCTTCAGCGTGCCGCCGGAGGGCTCCATCGCGCCAAAGACCGTCTGCATCAGCTCGCTGATGCCCGCGCCCTTCAGGCCGGTGAAGCCGACGATTTCGCCCTTGCGGATGGAGAAACTGATGTCTTCAAAGCCGTTGCCCGAGTAATGCTCCAGTTCAAGGATCGGCTCGCCCAGCGCGCGGGGCTCGTAGAAGTCCGCGTCGGAGTAGCTGTTGCCGACCATCATGCGGGTGACCTCCGTGGGCGTCGTTTCCGCGATGGCCCCGGAGCCGATCATCTGCCCGTTGCGCAGCACCGTGTAGCGGTCCGCGAGGGTGAAGATCTCGGTCATCTTGTGGGAGATAAATATGAAGGACTTGCCCTCGGCCTTCAGGCCGCGCACGATCTTGAACAGGTGGTCGATCTCGTTGTTGTTCAGGGCCGTGGTGGGCTCGTCGAGGATGAACAGCTTGGCCTCGGCGTGGAGCGCCTTGGCGATTTCCAGCAGCTGCTTCTTGCTGGTCTCCAGCTCGCTGACGGTCGCGTTGGGGTCGATGTCCACCCCCAGCCGGTTCATCAGCTCCTGGGTCTGAGCGATCATCCGGCGCTTGTCCAGCGTGCCCAGCCGGGTCAGCAGCTCCTTGCGCAGGAAGATGTTTTCATAGACCTTGAGGTCGTTGAACAGGTTCAGCTCCTGGTGGACGAAGGCAATGCCCATGTGCTCCGTCGACTGGACGGTGATGTGCTCCAGGGTATGCCCGTCGAAGACCACGGTGCCGCTGTCGCGGGTGTGCACGCCGGCCAGGATGTTCATCAGCGTGGACTTGCCTGCGCCGTTTTCACCCAGCAGCGCGTGCACCTCGCCCGTGCCCACGGAGAAGTCCACGCGGTCCAGCACGGTCACGCCGAAGAAGGACTTGGAGATTCCGGACATTCGAAGCATTTCCATGTCTCGCATTCCCTTTCTTTTGATGTGCCCGCAGGAAGGATCCTGCGGGCACGAAGTGATGAGGGACCGGGATTATTCGGCGGCCACCGCGTCGCCGAAGCCCTGGAAGTCCGCCACGTTGGAGGCGTCCACGACGGAGACCGGGATCACGTGATCCTTCTCGGGCTCGCCGCCATCCAGGAAGACGACCATGTCGTCCACGGCGGTCTTGATCATGGCCGGGTCATAGGTCACGTCGAACAGGTCGGCGAAGCTGGCGACCTCAGCGGAGTAGTCGCGCTGATGGATGCCCTTCAGCACGGAGTACATCTCGTTCAGGCCGGAGGAGGAGGCCAGGTTGACCTTCGCATTCAGGAAGGCGTCCTTCTTCTCGGCGTCCAGCTCGGAGCTCTTCAGCGCCTCCAGGATGCCCATGGCGATCTCGGAGTCATGGGTGAAGATGAACTTGTAGGTGTCGATCTCCTCGACGGTGTGGCTGTCCAGCCACTCGGTGAACAGCTTCTTGCCCTCACTGCGGCTCCAGCCGGTGTAGGCGGTGGACTCGATGGCCGCGATCTGCTCGTCGCTCCAGCCGTTCTCCTTCAGCACGCCGAAGAAGCCGTCGTTGCGCATCTCCGGAACGGAGCTGTTGTCGCCGGGCATGATCAGGATCTTGTCGCCGGGCTGCAGGCCGGCGGCGATGAAGCGCTTCGCGGTCTCGGCGCCGATGCCCTCGTTGTCGCCCTTGACGGACGCCACGGCGGCATCCGCCACGGAGGCGATGACGCGGTCAAACATCACGAAGGGGATGCCGGAGTCGGCCAGCTTCTTCATCGTGAACTCCAGGGTGTTGTCCTGGGGCAGGATGACGACGGCCTTGGCGGAGGCGTTCTCGATGACGTCCTCCACCTGGGAGATCTGGTTGGCGGCATCGGTGGAAGAGATGACCTTGGCGGAGTAGGTGCCGGCCTCGTTGACCTCGGCGGCCTTCTCCTCGGCGTAGGTCAGCACGGAGCCGGTCCAGCCGTGGTCGGCGTTGGGAACCAGAATCACGATGTCTTCGGCCAGCGCGGCGACGGAGAGCATCATCATCAGGGCAACCAGCAGGGCGATGATTTTCTTCATGGTTTTTTCCTCCTTATTGTTGACCGGCACGCGGCCGGCGGGGTACGGGATGGGGCGTGGATCAGCGGATGTCCACCCACTTGCTGCCGTTGTCGGCGGATTCCACGACGGCGTGGACGAACTTCACGCCGTCCAGGCCCATGTCCACCGTGGGGAAGTCGAAGCCGGAGGCGTCCCGTCCGGCCTTCTTCGCCTCGATGGCGTTGAGATACTCGCGGTACAGGTTCGCGAAGGCCACGTACAGTCCTTCGGGATGGCCGGATGGGATGCGGCCGAAGGCGCCGGCCTTCTCGGTGACGGCGGCGGTGCCGCGGTTGATGATCCGCGGAGCCTCGTTGACGGGGGTGAAGCGCACCACCTCGGGGTTCTCCTGCACCCACTCCAGCGAGCCCTTGTCGCCGTACACGCGCACGGCCAGGCCGTTGCAGTGGCCGGCGGCCACCTGGCTGCACCAGTAGGCGCCGTGGGCGCCGTTGTCGTACTCCACGATCATGTTGGCGTTGAGCTCCAGGGCCTTGCCGAACTTGTCGCGGGTGGCCAGCACGCGGCGGATCTTCCGGCCGGTGATATAGGCCACGTAGTTTTCGATGTGGGTGCCGATGTCGCCGATGCAGTTGGCGATGCCGGACTGGCTGGGATCGGTGCGCCAGATGGCGATGTTGGTCTGGCCCGTGCTGTTGGGATCCAGCTCATTCAGCAGCCAGTCCTGGGCGTACTCCGCGTTGACGGCCACGATCTCGCCGATCTTGCCCTCGGCGATCATCTCCTTCATGACCTTGCTCATGGTGTAGCCGGTGTAAGCGTGGGCCACGCCGAACAGCAGGCCCTTTGCCTCGGAGATCCTCTTCAGGTCTTCGGCCTGCTCCACCGTGAAGCACAGCGGCTTTTCGCAGAACACGTGGATGCCCGCCTCCAGGAAGCACTTGGCCACCGGGTAGTGGGTGGCGTTGGGGGTGACGATGACCACGAAGTCGATGCCGTCCGGGCGCGCCGCCTCGGCCTTCGCCATGGTCTCATAGTCCGGATATACGCGGTCCGCTGCCAGGCCGTAGGTCTCGCCGGTCTCCCGGTTCAGGGCCTCGCGGGTGCTGAAGCAGCCGGCCACCAGCTCCGCCCGGGGGTCGAAGTTGAGCGCCTTGCGGTGCACGTCGCCGATGAAGGCCTTGTTGTGGCCGCCGACCATGCCATATTTGATCTGTCTTGCCATGATTGCAATCTCCTTTTCGCTGCGTCAGCCGTTGGAAATGGCGTCGTCAAACTTGATGTTCGAGGGCTTGAAGTCCACGCGCTTCACGAACGCAGCGGCCTCAGTGGCGCCGTCCACGCGGTCCATGCCGGAGTCCTCCCACTCGACGGACAGCGGTCCGTCATAGCCCGCGGCGTTCAACACGCGGATGATCTCCTC
>JAFWBZ010000101.1 GCA_017537105.1 Clostridia bacterium
GACCGCACGCTGGTGACCCGCCACCTCACCGGCGACCTCGCCCCGGCGGAAGACCTCCGCCCGGTGAGCGCCATCGCCCCGGGCGTGCTGGGCGTGACCGGCATCGAGACCATGGAGCTCGTGGAGAGCCTGGTGCGGCTGGTGCGGCCCGGCGTCGTGCTCTGCGTGGACAGCCTGGCGGCCCGGGATTCTCACCGGCTTGGCACCACGTTTCAGCTGACCGACGCCGGCATCCAGCCCGGCGCGGGCGTCGGCAACCATCGCCGCGCGCTGAACCGGGAGAGCGTCGGCGCGCCCGTTGTCGCCATTGGCATGCCCACCGTGATCCATGCGGCCACCCTCGCCCGGGACGCCTTCGACTGGCTCAGCCGGGAGGACGGCGACGCCGAAGACCGCGAGGCTGCGCTGCAGGACATGGAGCGCGCGCTGCTGGGCGGCGAGCCCGGCGGGATGATCGTGACGCCCCGGGAGATCGATTCCATGATCCAGGACGCGGCGGAAATCGTCGCCACGGCCGTCAACCGCGCGCTCCAGCCGGGGTTCACGCCGGCGGAGCTCGACGCCCTGATTTGACACAATTTCGACACATACAATTTACTAATCCTCTATTTTAATCGGTTTATTGTGATGCTATAATAAATCCCGCCGGACGGTTCCGGCAGAGGTTAATACCCAACCTTCTTCTTCCCCCCGGAGTACAGGGCGCCCTTGAGCAAGGTTTCCTGTGCTCCATCTCTTTTACTGGAAGTTAGATTTGACATATTCATCTGTTCCGTCCACCCGCGCGCCGTTGCAGGGCGGGCGTTTTTTGTTCGCCTTCTTTCGCGGTTTTCCCTTGCATCTACAGTCGCATTTGCTTATAATGAAGAAGGATGACGATTCCCGCAGGATGGAGCTGAGGCCATGAGAACCCGCTGCCTGGTGGTGGACCACGACGACACCGTGGTGAACAGCACGGCCACCGTGCACTACCCCTGCTTCGTGCAGTACTGTGCCGAGTACTTCCCGGACTACCGCTGCACGCTGGAGGACTACTTTCTCAAGAACTTCGACCCGGGCGTGGTGTCGTTCTTCCGGGACGACGTGGGCATGACCGGGGAACAGATGCTCCACGAGCAGGCCTACTGGAACGAATACGTGCAGGGGCACGTGCCCCGGGCCTATCCCGGCATGGCAGAGGTGCTGTGGGAACAGAAGCGGCGCGGCGGGCTGCTGTGCGTGGTCTCCCACTCCTACGGAAAGAACATCCTGCGGGACTATCGCGCCAATGGGCTGCCCGAGCCGGACATGGTGTTCGGCTGGGAGATGCCGCCGGAGCGGCGCAAGCCGAAGCCGGACGCACTGTGGGAGATCATGGAGAGGACCGGCCTTTCGCCGGGCGAGCTGCTGGTGCTGGACGACCTGAAGCCCGGCTTCGACATGGCCCGGGCCTGCGGCGTGCCCTTTGCCGCGGCGGGCTGGGCCAACGACGTTCCCGAGATCGAGCGCTTCATGCGCGCGAACTGCGACCTGTACTTCAAGACCGTGGCGGAGCTGAAGGCCTATCTGTTCGACGGAGAGGAGCGGCAAGCATGAAGAGGATCACCAAAATCGTACTCACCGGCGGTCCGGCGGCGGGCAAGACCACGCTGATCAGCCGGATCCTGCACGAGTTCAAGCAGGAGGACGGCTGGCGCGTCATCACCATCCCGGAGACCGCCACGGAGCTGATCTCCGGCTTCGGCATCCGGCCCTTCGGCGGCTGCATGTCCATGCTGGAGTTCCAGGACTTCGTGATCGCCGACCAGATCCACAAGGAGCAGCTGGCGCTGCAGGCGGCGGAGGTGGTGGCTGAGGAGAACATCCTCATCATCTACGACCGCGCGCTGATGGACGACAAGGCCTACATCTCCGACGAGGAGTTCGCCGGGGTGCTCGCCCGCTTCGACGGCCGCACCGAGGCCAGCGTGCTGGCGGGCTACGACGCCGTACTCCACCTGGTCACCTGCGCCAAGGGCGCGGAGTTCGCCTACAACCTGGGCAACGAGGCCCGCACCGAATCGCTGGAGTACGCCCGGGAGATGGACGATCGCACCCTCCGCGCCTGGAGCGGCCACCCCAACCTGCGCATCATCGACAACTCCGTGGACTTCGAGGACAAGATGAACCGCGCAATCCGGGAGATCTACCGCACGCTGGGCGAGCCGGAGCCGATGATCGAGAAGAGCAAATACCTGATCGAGATGCCGGATCTCGACGAATTCTCCAGGCGGTACAGCGCGGTGTCCCTGGACATGATGCAGACCTATCTCTCCCCCACCACGCCCGGCGTGGAGCGCCGCATCCGCCAGCAGACCAGCGGCGGAGATTACCTGTACTTCTACACCGAAAAGCACCTGATGGCAGACGGTACCAAGTGGGACACCGAGAAGCCCATCTCCGAAAAGCAGTACATCCGCTACCTCATGGAGGGCGACAGCAGCCTGCACAGCGTGCGCAAGGTGAAGCACCGCTTCATCCATGACGGGCGCAGGATGGAGATCGACGTCTATCCCTTCTCCGCCGACCGGGCCGTGCTGTTCGTCTACGCCGGGGGTGCGGAGGCCGCGCTGCCGCCGGAGCTGAAGGTGCTGCGCGAGGTCACCGGC
>JAFWBZ010000102.1 GCA_017537105.1 Clostridia bacterium
CCCGCATGGTACAGGGCGACGTCGGCAGCGGCAAGACGGCCATCGCCTTCGCGGCCATCGCGCTGGCGCACGCGGGCGGCTGGCAGTCGGCGCTGATGGCGCCCACGGAGGTGTTGGCCCGGCAGCACTATGAGGCCGCAAAACTGCTGCTGGAGCCGCTGGGCCTGCGCTGCGGGCTGCTGGTGGGCAGCCTGACGCCCAAGCAGCACCGGCTGGCCCACGAGGCCGCCGCCTCGGGGGCGTGGGACGTGGTCATCGGCACCCACGCGCTGATCACCGAGGGCGTCGAATACCAGAAGCTGGGGCTGGTGGTCACCGACGAGCAGCACCGCTTCGGCGTCCGGCAGCGCACGCTGCTGTCGGAGAAGGGCGACGCGCCCAACGTGCTGGTCATGTCCGCCACGCCCATCCCCCGCACGCTGTCGCTGATCCTCTACGGCGACCTGGACATCTCCATCGTGGACGAGCTGCCCCCGGGCCGCACGCCGGTGCAGACGCGCATCGTGCCCGAGGCGAAGCGGGAGGGGCTGTACGGCTTCCTGCGGGAGGAAGTGCAAAGGGGCCGCCAGGTGTACGTGGTGTGCCCGCTGGTGGAGGAGTCCGAGGCCATCGAGGCGCTGCCCGCCGAGGCGGTGTACGAGGACCTGCGCACAAACCGCCTGCCGGAGCTGCGCATCGAGCTGGTGCACGGCCGGATGAAGCCCGCCGACAAGGACGCCGCGCTGGAGCGGTTCCGCCGCGGCGAGGCGGACGTGCTGGTCTCCACCACCGTGATCGAGGTGGGCGTGAACGTGCCCAACGCCACGGTGATGGTCATCGAGAACGCCGAGCGCTTCGGGCTGGCGCAGCTGCACCAGCTGCGGGGCCGGGTGGGCCGCGGGGCCCACGAGTCCTGGTGCTTTCTGATGGCGGAGCCCAACCCGCGGCTGCGGTTTTTGTGCGCCACCGCCGACGGCTTCCGGGTCGCCCAGAAGGACATGGAGCTGCGGGGCCCGGGCGAGCTGTTCGGCACGCGGCAGTCCGGCACGCTGGCCGCGGGCATCGGCACGCTGGCCGGGGACACCGAGCTTCTGAAGCGCACCCACGACGAGGCCCGCGCGCTGATGCGCCATCCCGAATCCGACGACGCCCGCACCGTGATCGCCCTGGCCCGGGAGCGCTTCGCCGACCGGCTGGAGCACGTGGCGGTGAACTGACCCGGGGGCCGGGCGGCCTCGAAAATCACGCGAAATACGGAGGAAGCCATGATCTTTGCCCTGCTCGCCATACTGTCCTTTGCCCTGCAGAACCTGTGCTGCAAGGAGTTCGGCCGGCGCTTTCCCGGCACCGTTCCCGTGCAGGCGGCCATGATCGCCGTCTCCACGCTGATCGTCACCGCCCTCATGGCGGCGCTGGGCGGCGCGCGCCCGCTGGCCGCGGGCGAATGGGGCATCGCCGCCGCCTTCGGCCTGTGGTTTGTGATCACGATGGCCTCCATGACGCTGGCCATGCGCTACGGGCCCATGGGCGTCACGGTGCTGATCCAGAACGCCTCGCTCATCGTGCCGACGCTCTACAGCGTGCTGTTCCGGCACGAGCGCTTCACCGCGGCCAAGGCGGTGGGCGCGGCGTGCATACTGGTCATGCTGGCGCTCAGCGCCCTGGGCGACGCCTCCGCGGCGGACGACGCGGCGAGGCGGCAGTGGGACCGGCGGAAGTGGGTGCTGTTCACGGCGCTGGCCTTCATCGGCGACAGCGTGCTCTCCATCCTCCAGGGCAGCATGGCCGACAGCGCCGCCGACTCCGTGACCTTCACCTTCTGGACCAGCCTGTTTTCGATGGGCTTCGCCCTGGCGCTGCTGGCGG
>JAFWBZ010000103.1 GCA_017537105.1 Clostridia bacterium
ATGTCGGTGAAGTTCTGCACGAACTTGACCTCATAGCCCAGATGGCGGAGGAAGCGGCGCAGCGTGTCGAAGATGATGAACGGGCGCGCGTTGCCGATGTGAAAGTAATTGTATACCGTGGGGCCGCAGGCGTAGATGCCCACCTTGCCCTCGTGGACCGGCACAAAGGGCTGCTTTTTCCGGGTCAGCGTGTTGTAGATCACCATCTGCTTCATGACAATATCCCTCCTAAAAAAACGCGGCCCGCCCCCTGCACAGAGGCGTGGCCGCGGTTCCACTCTGCATTGTACTCGATCGCCGGTAACGGGGCATCCGTCCGCGCCTACTGCGTTCGGCGCGAAGGCTCACGGGCGCACATTCGGCGCTCCTCCACCGGCGGCTTCCAGCCAGGGCCGCCTTCTCTCGGGGTGGGTGGGAATCGCTTACTCCTCCCGGTCATTGCCGATGCGAACATTATAATCAATGCGCCCTGCTGCGTCAAGGCCGCCCGGGTAAAATCTCAGGGATTCAGGATCGCGGAGATCTCCGCGTTCACCCGGCCGTTGCTCGCCAGCAGGCAGCCGGTGGAGAGGGGCTCCTGCCAGGGGTGCCAGCCCTGCATGCTGCCGCCCGCCTCTCGCAGGATCACGTAGCCCGCGCCGTAGTCGTACAGGTTGATGCCTTGTTCGAGGAACGCCTCCGCGCGGCCCGCGGCCACACAGCAGAGGTCATAGGCGGCGGAGCCGGAGCGGCGCAGGTCGCTGATGGCGCGTATCAGCGGGAAGAGGACCTGCTCGGTCTCCGCGAGGTACTCCGGATTGCGGTGGCCGAAGCCGATGTGCACGATGGCGCGGCGCAGGTTGGAGATGTCGGATACCTGGATCGGCTTGCCGTTGCAGGTCGCGCCCTCGCCGCGCACCGCGAGGAACAGCTCGTCCGTGCCGGGGCAGTAGACGCAGCCGATCACCAGTTCCCCCTCCAGCTCATAGGCGATGGAGATGGTGTAGAGTCGGTCGCCCCGCATGAAGTTCACGGTGCCGTCGATGGGATCCACCACCCACCTGCCGTGGGACCGGGTCGCGCCGCCGCCCTCCTCGCCGAAGAACTCGTCCTCCGGGCAGGCGGAGAGCAGCCGTTCGCGGATCAGCTGCTCGCTGCGGGTGTCCATCTCGGTCACAAAGTCGTTCTCGCTCTTGAGCATGATGCGGTGGGCGTGGTGGTGCTCCAGCATCTCCCCGGCCTCGCGCGCGGTCCGTTCGGCCAGCGCGGCCTTTTCCCTCAGGGTCACGGTCGATCATCTCCAAAGAAAAATGTTGGCAAATGGACGAAAGTATGATATAATATTGGATGCGTACAGTTGCAGTATACCACAATTCTCCATCGGGCGGTGTTATTTTCATGAAAATGATCTCCTGGAACGTCAACGGTCTGCGCGCGGTGATCAAAAAGGGCTTCTACGAGAGCCTCGCGTCGCTGGACGCGGATGTGATCTGCCTCCAGGAAATCAAGATGCAGAAGGGGCAGTGCGACGTGGACCTGCCCGGCTACGAGCAGGTGTTCCACTGCGCGGACAAAAAGGGCTACTCCGGAACGGCGGTGTTTTCGCGCATTCCGATGCAGTCCGTCCGCTATGGCATCGGTATCGACGAGCACGACCACGAGGGGCGGGTCATCACCTGCGAGTTCGAGGACTTCTTCCTGGTGTGCTGCTATACGCCCAACTCCCAGAATGAGCTGAAGCGGCTGGACTACCGCATGCGCTGGGAGGATGACTTCCGCGCCTATCTGGTGGGGCTGGACAGGGTCAAGCCCGTGATCCTCACCGGAGATTTGAACGTGGCCCACGAGGAGATCGACCTGAAGAACCCCAAGACCAACCACATGAACGCGGGCTTCACCGATCAGGAGCGCGCGAAGATGACCGAGCTGCTGGCCGCGGGCTTCATCGACAGCTTCCGGTATTTCTATCCGGATGTCACCGGGGCCTACAGCTGGTGGAGCTACATCGGCGGCGCGCGCTCGAGAAACGCCGGGTGGCGCATCGACTATTTCATCTGCTCCGAGCGGCTGCGCGACCGGCTGGTGGATTCGAAGATCCACCCGGAGATCATGGGCTCCGACCACTGCCCGGTGGAGCTGCTGATTCGCGCCACGGAGACCGGAGACCGCTGAGCTCTGCGCCGCGCTGTGCGACATTTGGGACCTCCGCAGGCCGTTTTTGACCTGTTTGGGCTTGTCAGCCCCATAGAGAAAGCGTAGAATAGGTTTTGACGAGGTGACAATCATGAAGAAGGTGCTCGTAAAGTCCGCCATTCCGATCTACATCGCGGCGGCGGTGTGGCTGCTGGCAGGGATTCTCTTTCCCAAGGCGCTTTTGAAGCTGCCGGGACTGATCGCGGTGGCCGCGGTTTCCGCGGCAGGCTGGTTCGTGGGCACGAAGCTGTTCCCGGGCCGCACCATCGCGGTGGAGGAGCGCATCGAGACCGGAAACGCCTCCCTGGACCGCGACATCGCGGACGGGCGCGCGCGGCTGGAGAAGCTGCGCGAGGCGAACGCCGCCATCCCGCATCCCGGCATCACGAAGAACCTCGACCGCATGATCAAAGCGGGGGACCAGATCTTCCGGGAGCTGGGGCGGAACCCGGCGAAGGCCACGATGGTGCGCAGGTTCATGAGCTACTACCTGCCCACCTCGGAAAAGCTGATGGATCAGTACCGCCAGCTGATGGACGCGCCCATCAAAGGCGAGAACATCCATTCCGCGATGACCCGCATCGAGTCCAGCCTGGACGTGGTGGCCAACGCCTTCGACAAGTGTGCCGACAACCTGTTCAAGGATGACGAGATGGACATCGACGCCGAGATCAAGGTCATGAACACCATGCTCACCGGCGACAACCTCATCGAGAGCGCCACCAACAGCATCCGGAAGGTCGCGCAGAACCTGCAGGCGGAGCAGGCGCAGGCGGAGGCCGTTGCGGCGTCCGTCGAGGAGGTCAAGGCGGACGACGAGTTCAAGCTGGAGGGCAAGGACCGCGAAATCAAGCTGACCCTGGGAGGCCATTAGCGTGCCGGACCGGGCTGACCGATGCATGGTCGGATTGCGGAGTGTCCTTTGCGCCGACGCGGGGCCGTGGTAAATACATCAACCAATCCCTTTCCCATAGAACCACAACGACCGAACCACAACGACGACTAACAGGAGGCAAGAATCATGGCAGACGAAATCAAGTTGACTCTGAATCCCTTTGGCGGCATGGACGAGAAGGTAGAGGCGGCGGTCGAGGACGCGGCCCAGGCGGCGACCCAGGCTCTGGCTGAGGCCGAGGCTGAGGCGGAGAAGAAGGTGCAGGAGGACACGCTGAACATCCAGAATTTCAGCGAATCCGAGCAGCAGATGATCGACGACTTCTCCAAGCAGATCGACGTGCGCGACTCCAACCTGGTGTTCTCCTACGGCGCGGCCGCGCAGCAGAACATCTCCCAGTTCTCCGACGCCGCGTTGAAGAACGTGCGCACCAAGGACCTGGACGAGGTCGGCGACATGATCTCGGATCTGGTAGTTGAGCTCAAGAGCTTCGATACCGACGACGATAAGGGCAAGGGCGGCCTGTTCGGCCTGTTCAAGAAAAAGGCCCGCAGCCTGGAGACCCTGTAGGCCCAGTATGACAAGACCGAGGTCAACGTCAACAAGATCGTCGAGGGCCTGGAGCAGCATCAGATCCAGCTTCTCAAGG
>JAFWBZ010000104.1 GCA_017537105.1 Clostridia bacterium
GCCCTCGTTGAAGCCGGTGACATGCTCGCCGGAGAAGTAGTTATACGCCAGCAGGCCGCCCAGGTCGGCGTCCGCCTCCATGGCCTTGCGGTACAGCGTGCCGTACAGCTTGTTGGCGTCCAGCTCGAAGCCCGCGGCCTCGGCGAACTGGCCGAACAGCTTGACCCAGGCGTTCAGGTCGCTGGTGCAGTTGTTGCAGTGGACCATGGCCACCGGCGCGCCGGCGGGCGTGGTCACCATGTCGATCTCAGGATGCACGGCCTTCAGCGCGCGCTCCAACACGATCATCGCAAACACGGAGGTGCCTGCGCTGACGTTGCCGGTGCGGGGCCGGACGCTGTTGGTGGCGACCATGCCGGTGCCCGCGTCGCCCTCGGGCGGGCACAGCGGGATGCCGGCCTCCAGGCGGCCGGAGACGTCCAGCAGCTTCGCACCCTCAGCGGTCAGGCTTCCGGCGCGCTCGCCCGCCATCAGGACCTTGGGCAGGATCTCATGCAGCTTCCAGGGGAAGCCCCTGCCCTCCACCAGCCGCTCGAACTTCTCCACCATGGCGGCGTCGTAGTTGTTGACGGTGGAATCGATCGGGAACATGCCCGCCGCCTCGCCGATGCCGATGACCTTCTCGCCGGTGAGCAGCCACTGCACGTAGCCCTCCAGCGTGGTCATGAAGCGAATCTCCGGCACGTGGGGCTCCCCGTTCAGGATGGCCTGGTACAGGTGCGCAATGCTCCAGCGCTGCGGGATGTTGAAGCGGAACAGCTCCGTGAGCTCGGCCGCCGCCTGCTCGGTGATGGTGTTGCGCCAGGTGCGGAAGGGCACCAGCTGTTCGCCCCGGTCGTTGAACACGATGTAGCCGTGCATCATCGCGGAGATGCCGATGGCCGCCAGCCGGGTGATCGCGCAGCCGTACTTTTCCCGAACGTCCCCAGCCAGCTTGGCGTAGCAGTCCTGCAGACCCGCGCGCACGTCTGCGAGGTCATACGTCCAGATGTTGTTTTCAAATTTGTTCTCCCAATCGTGGCCGCCCTGCGCCAGCGGCGTGCCCGCCGCGTCGATCAGCACCGCCTTGATGCGCGTGGAGCCGAACTCCACGCCCAGGCGCGCCTGGCCCGCTTCGATGATGCCGCGAATCTCCTTCACGTCCATGGGTCTCCTCCTCCTTGTCGCTCCTGCCGCCGTTCCGGGCGGCGCTGCAAATAAACGATTTCATCGGCAAAGGGGCCTTTGTTTGCCCATTCACCCATTGTATTCATTATAACATGGAATCCCGGCCTTGACCAGCCCAAATTTGCGCGCCATCCGCTTCGTCTGCGCGCACCTCGACGTTTTTCGCGTCCTGCGGCAGATTTAATCGAATCGTCATTGATTTGCCTTTTGGCATTTTGGTATAATGAGTACTGGATTTTTGCTCTCCCAACATCAATGCGACAGACGATGGAGGATGGCCATGAACAGGATCGGATTTGACAGCCAGAAATACATCCAGCTTCAATCCACGCGCATTCGCGAGCGCATCGACTACTTCGGCGGCAAGCTGTACCTCGAGTTCGGCGGCAAGCTGTTTGACGACTATCACGCCTCCCGGGTGCTGCCGGGCTTTGCACCGGACAACAGGATCCGGATGCTGCTTAAGCTGCGGGACCAGGCGGAGATCGTCATCGCCATCAACGCCAACGACATCGAAAAGAACAAGGTGCGCGGCGACCTCGGCATCACCTACGACATGGACGTCATCCGACTGGTGGACGTGTTCCGGGACTTCGGCCTGTATGTGGGCAGCATCGTCATGACCCAGTACACCGGCCAGCCCGCCGCGGACCTGTTCAAGCAGCGCCTGGAGGGCATGGGACTGCGGGTATACCGGCTCTTCCGCATTCCGGACTATCCCTCAAACGTGGCCGGCATTGTCTCCGACGAGGGCTACGGCCTGAACGATTACATCGAAACCTCCCGCTCGCTGGTCGTCGTCACCGCGCCCGGCCCGGGCAGCGGCAAGATGGCCACCTGCCTGAGCCAGCTCTACCACGAGCATCGGCGCGGCGTGAAGGCAGGCTACGCCAAATTCGAGACTTTCCCCATCTGGAACCTGCCGCTGAAGCATCCGGTGAACCTGGCCTACGAGGCGGCCACCGCGGACCTGAACGACGTGAACATGATCGACCCCTTCCACCTGGAGGCTTACGGGGAGACCACCGTCAACTACAACCGCGACATCGAGATCTTCCCGGTGCTGCGCGCCATCTTCGAACGCATCTACGGGGAGTGCCCCTACAAGAGCCCCACGGACATGGGCGTGAACATGGCGGGCAAGTCCATCATCGACGACGAGGTGTGCTGCGAGGCCTCCCGCCAGGAGATCATCCGACGCTACTACCGGACCGCCTGCGCCGTCAAGCAGGGCCACGCGATGGAGCAGGAGATCCAGAAGCTCGAGCTGCTGATGCGCACGCTGAATCTCGATCTCACCCGCCGCACCACCGTCCAGCCCGCGCTGGAGCTGGCCGAGCGCACCGGCGAGCCCGCCGTGGCCATCGAGCTGAACGACGGCCGGATCATCACCGGCAAGACCTCCTCGCTGCTGGGCGCCTCCTCCGCCGCGCTGCTGAACGCGCTGAAGGAGCTGGCCGGCATTCCCGACGAAATCAAGCTGATTTCCCCCACCGTCATCGAGCCGATCCAGCATTTGAAGGTGGAGCACATGGGCAATCGAAACCCCCGGCTGCACACCGACGAAATCCTGATCGCCCTGACCATCAGCGCCGTGACCGACACAAACGCCGAGCGCGCCATGGAGCAGCTGTCCAACCTCAAGGGCTGCGAGGCGCACTCCACGGTAATCCTCTCCCAGGTGGACGAGGGCGTGTTCGGCAAGCTGGGCGTCAACCTGACCTGCGAGCCCGCCTATCAGACCAACCGGCTGTATCACGGCTGAGGCCGACCTGCGCGGAATAGCGAACCTCCACGAAGGCAATACTGTCCTTCGTGGAGGTTGTTTTATGGCACTGAACAAGGTGGAAATCTGCGGCGTCGAGACATCGGCGCTGCCCGTACTCTCCCACGAGGACATGCAGGAGCTGCTGCGGCGCGCCCACGACGGCGACGGCGAGGCCCGCCACCGGCTGAACCAGGCGAACCTTCGGCTGGTGCTCAGCGTGATCCAGCGGTTCCACAACCGGGGCGAAAACATGGACGACCTGTTTCAGATCGGCTGCATCGGCCTCATGAAGGGGCTGGACAACTTCAACCTCGGCATGAACGTGCGGCTGAGCACCTACTGCGTGCCGATGATCATCGGCGAGATCCGCCGCTACCTTCGGGACAACAACGCCATACGGGTCTCCCGCTCGATGCGCGACACGGCCTACAGGGCCCTTCGGACCCGGGACGCTCTGTCCGCCGAGACGGGCCGCGAGCCCACCACCCGGCAGATCGCTCAGTCGATGGAGCTGCC
>JAFWBZ010000105.1 GCA_017537105.1 Clostridia bacterium
CTGGCGCTCGTCGATGACGTCCGCAGCCAGCACGGAAGTGGTGCCCTCGACCTCGATGCCGCCGACGCAGTCATACACGCCCTCTTCGGGATGGATGACGGTCTTGTCGAAGGTCTCGCCGGCTTCCAGCTTCTCGATGCAGTCCACGACGAAGGGGCCGTACAGGGGGGTGCACTCGATGGTGGCGTTCATCTCGCCGGCCACGATGGCCTCGAAGGCCGCCTTGACGGAGTCGCAGCCCACGATGATGATGTCCTCGCCGGGCTTCAAGCCGGCGGCTTTGATGGCGTCGATGGCGCCCAAGGCCATGTCGTCGTTCTGGGCGATCAGCACGTCGATCTTATCGGTGGACTTCAGCCAGCTCTCCATCAGGGCCTGGCCCTCGGCGCGGGTGAAGTTGCCAGAAGACTGCTGCACGACCTTCAGGAAGGGATAATCGGCCAGGGCGGCCAGGTTGCCGGTGGTGCGATCGACCTGGGCGGAAGCGCCGGTGGTACCTTCCATGATGGCGACGTTGACATCCTCGCTGTCGCGGCCGATGCTCTTCAGGAACTCGCCGGCCCACTGCACCTGGCGGCGGCCCTCGAGCTGGAAGTCACCGCCGAAGGCAGCGGCGTACTCGATCTTGTCCACGCAGTCGGGAATGCGGTCCAACAGCAGCAGCGGGATCTCGGCCTCGTTTACCTCGGCAAGGACCTCATCCCAGCCGGTGTTCACAACGCCGGTGAACAGGATGTAGTCCACACCCTGAGTGATGAAGTTGCGCAGAGCCTTGATCTGGTTCTCCTGCTTCTGCTGGGCGTCGTCATACACCAGCTCCCAGCCCTCATGGCCTTCGATGGCGGCATTCACACTGTCGGTGTTGGCGGTACGCCAGTCGGACTCCTGGCCGATCTGGGAGAACGCGATGGTGATCGCGGACGCGCTGGCCACCAAGCTCAGCACGAGGCTCAGGGCCAGAACCAGAGTCAACAGTTTCTTCATTGCAAGTTCCCTCCATTCTTCATTCGGCGATCTCTCGCCGGTTAACCCTATTATAACGAATCGTGCGATTTCTGTCAATACAATCCTTTTAGCCGTCAGTTTGATTTTCTCTGATCGATTGCATGCAAACCGGCACAATAATCAGATTTCATTGGATTCCGGTTGATTTTTATTCGATTTTCGGTACTCGCTGGGCGTCATTCCGGTGTGCTTCTTGAAGAGATAGCTGAAGTAGTGCGCGTCGTTGTAGTCCACCGCCAGCGCGATTTCGGAGGAACGCATGGCCGTAGCCGCCAGGAGCTCCTTGGCCTTGCCGATGCGAAGCGCCGTCAGGTACTGGGTAAAGGTAATGCCCGTCTCCTGGGCGAACACGGTGGAGAAGTGGCTCTGGGACATGCCCACCTCCCCGGCCACGTCCTGCAGCATCAGGTTGGGATTGTTGTAGAAGCGGCTCAGGTAGATGCGCGCCCGGCCCACCGGGGTCTCCCCCATGCCGCGACCGCTGAGCTCCCGGCACTCGATGGCCGCTCGCAGCAGCGCCTTCACCGCGTCCAGTCCCTGCGCGTCCTCCGCCCGAAGCGCCTCGGAAACCATCGCCTGGTCCAATACCTCCTGCGGCTCCGCACCGGCGTCGTGCACGATGCGCTGCGCGGCGATCACCGCGGCGATGCGCAGATATCCCATCGCCAGCCCCATGCCTTCCGCGCCGAGCGAATCCGTGTATTCCGCCAGAATGGCGTCCACTTCGTTTGATGCGGCGTATTGCAGCCGCTCGTACAGCGGGCTGAGCTCCAGGTTGTCCAGGAGCGCAGGCCGGTCGTCCAGCTCGCCCACGCCGATGATTCTCCGGCCCTCCCGCCGCCCCGCGGCGGCGTGGCGCACGTGCCGCGCGGACTGCATGGACCGGCGGATCTCATAGTAGTTGTCCACGGTTTCGCCGATGGACAGCAGCAGCTCTCCGCAGTCCTGCAGCTCCGGCAGATACGCGGCAGAGCTGGCGAAGGAATAGGCGCGCTCCTCCGCGTCCTGCTTGTTGTCGCCCAGCACCAGCGCGCGGGTTCCCTGGGACATGCCGCAGGTGAACACGCTGCCGCCGCTGGCCTCCGCCAGCGCCGAGAGCGCCGCGCGCGCGCCGGCGCGCTCCTCTCCCTTCAGCGCGTAGGCGATGTCGATGACCACGTAGCAGTTTGCCGCCAGGTTGACGCCCATGGCGCGCATCTGGTTCAGCAGCGTCTCGTCATCGGAACGGTCTCCCTCGTCGTTAAAGAGCGAAGCCAGCAGCTTTTCCCGCAGAAACTGGTTGCCGGAAGCCACGCGCCGCCGAAGGTTCGCGACGTTTTCCCGCTCCCGGCGCTCCGCCGCGATCTGGTTGGAGACGCGCTCCAGCGCCTCCCCCAGCTCCCGGGCAGTGACGGGCTTCAGCAGATACTCCTTGACGCCCAGGGAAATCGCCTGCTGGGCATAGGAGAAGTCGTCATAGCCGGAGAGGATGATGATGCCCACCCAGGGCATCATCCGCTTGACCCCGGCGCACAGCTGCATGCCATCCATGAAGGGCATGCGGATGTCCGTGAGCAGGATGTCCGGGTTCAAATCCCGGATCATCGGCAGCGCCATCTCCCCGTCCGGCGCCTCGCCCACCAGCTGAAATCCCCGCTCCTCCCAGGGAAAGGTGTTGCGGATGGTCTCCCGAATGGCGATTTCGTCGTCAACCAGAAATACCTTCATCATTGGTGATTTCCTCTCTGGATTTCAGGGGCACGCAGAAGCTGACACGGGTTCCCCCGCTGTCGCTCGCAATCTGCAGACCCTCGTCCTGATGATAGTAGAGCCGGATGCGCAAATCCACGTTTCGCAGCCCAAAGCTGCTGCCCTCGGGCGAAACGGTGCTGGCCACCGGCGCGATGTCGCTGCGCATGGCGGCCACCACGCGCGCCAGCTTCGCGGCGGTCATGCCCTTGCCGGTATCCTCCACGCTGAAGCGCACCCGCGCCCCCTCCCGGACCGCGCTGACCCGGATGAAGCCGCCGCCGCGCTTGGACTTGATGCCGTGGTACAGCGCATTTTCCACCAGCGGCTGCAGCAGCAGCTTGACGATGTAGCCCTCCATCATGTCCTGGGGAATGTCGATGGAGTAGTTCAGGATGTCGCGATAGCGGGTCTTCTGTATGGCGAGATAGCCCGCCAGGTGCCTGAGCTCCCGCTCCACCGTGATCCAATCCGCGCCGGAGGACAGTGAGATGCGGAAGAAGTCGCTGAGGGAGCGGGTCAGGTGGATGACCTCCTCGCTCTGCCCGGATTCCGCCTGCCAGATGATCGTATCCAGCGTGTTGTACAGGAAATGCGGGTTGATCTGGGCCTGCAGCAGCCGCAGCTCCGACTTGGCCAGGTTCTCCTGCTCCCGGCGGCTGCGCTCGATCAGGTCCTCCAGGCGATTGGCCATGACGTTGATCTGCTCGGCCAGCTCTTGAAGCTCCTCCACGTCCATATCCGGCACGCGGGCCTTCAGGTCGCCGCCGGTCAGCCGGTGCACGTTGCCCTCCAGCTGCTGGATGGCCCGGCTGATGAGATTCGTCAGGCGCTTGGAGGAGGAGCCCGCCCGGATCAGCGCCAGCAGCAGCAGCAGCGCCTCCGACAGCGCGGTCAGCCAAACCACGCGGCGGATGTTTGCGCTGGTCCGGACGGTACCGTCGATTTCCGCGGAGATGAAGTTGTCCAGCATATCGGTGACCAGGTCACCCACATCGCGCACCTCGTCCACGATCAACTCGACCTCGCTGATCGCCATGCCCTGCTCCATCCCGAGGCGCACCCGCTCCACATAGCCGGCGAGCGTATCCATCGTGCGCCGGGCCACCGTCAGCTCCAAAAATCCCGCTCCGGACGTGTCCTCCAGCAGCCTGTCCAGCGTCCGGTTGACGGACTGCAGAATGTCCTCGACGCCGCTGTCCTCGTACCGCATGCGGCCGGCCGTGACGGAGAACAGCTGCTCGGGCAGCTCCGTGCCCACCACCGGCTTCAGGCCGGCGGCGGTCTCCATGCGGGACATGGCGCTCTGGTAGCGCATGGTGATCAAAAACATCATCGTCAGGCTGAACAGCACCGGCAGCAGCAGCACGATCGCGATGCTGCGGGTCGTGCGGCTCAGCTGGCCGATGATGCTGGCGCGCCGCTTTTCCTCCCGCATGTCAATAGCCCCTCGGCGCAAGGCCGGTCAGGTCGTCAAACTCGGTAAACACGGTCTCCTCCGGTTGGATCTCCTTGGGAATTTCCTCGCCCTTGACCAGCGCCTCCACCATGGTCATCACCGTCTCGCCCAGGTCCGGCGTGCACTCCACGATGCAGTTGATGCGGCCCTCCCGCAGCGCGTCCACCGCGGCCTGCTCGCCGTCCACCGAGATCAGGATGATGTCCTGTCCCGGCCGGACGCCTGCCGCCTCCAGCACGTCCAGCGCGCCGAGCGTCATGGCGACGTTGTGGGAATACACCACGTCGATACCCTCTGCGCCGTACTTCTCCAACAGATAGCGCATGCACTCCTCTCCCTTGGAGCGCAGGAAGTCCCCCGAGATGCTCTCCAGGATTGTGAAACGCCCGTCGCCCGCGATGGCCTGCAGGAAGCCCACCTGCCGATCCCGCATCGGCGTGGAGTCCTCCGTGCCGGTGATCTCCACGATGTTCAGGTGCTCCGCGCCCATGTCGTCCGCCTTGCGAATCAAATATTCCCCGGCCCGCAGGCCCTCGGCCAGAAAGTCCGCGCCGATGTAGGCGGTGTACAGGTCGTCGTCCTCCGCGTCGATCATGCGGTCCGTCAGGATCACCGGAATGCCCGCGTCGCGGGCTTCGTTGAGCACGTTGGTCCAGCCCGTCTCCACAATAGGGGAAAACGCGATGACGTCCACCCGGTAGGAGATGAACGACCGGATCGCGGCAATCTGCTTCTCCTGCTTCTGGTTGGCGTTTTCCAGCATCAGGCCGAAGCCGTGGGCCTTGGCCGCCTGCTCCATGCTGGCGGTATTGCCGATGCGCCAGCCGCTCTCGGAGCCCAGCTGGGAGAAGCCCACGACGACGGCGCTCTTCCCCGTGCGCTCGGCGCCCTGACAGCCGCCCAGGGCCAGCGCGCAAAGCGCGAGCCAGAGCACGCCACAGATCCAGCGATTTCTCTTCATGTCCACATCCCTCATGTGCAGCGATTTCGTATGACACAGGCCGACAGACATAGTATCGCACGTTTCGCGCCGTTCGTCAATAGCGTCCAAAACGCAAATCCGGCAGCGGAGCCTCTCGCTCCGCTGCCGGTGGAAGGGAATCGATTTACTCGTCCAGTTCGAACTCGTCGTCGTCCGCCTCGTCGTCCTCGTCCAGGATGGCCTGGGGCTGCATGTCCAGCGGCGCCTCCATGCCGCCGCCGGCAAAGGCCTCCCGGATCTTCGCCTCGACTTCGTCGTAGGCGTCCGGATTGTTCTTGAAATACATGCGGGCATTGTCGCGGCCCTGGCCGATGCGCTCGCCCTTGTAGGAGTAGAAGGAGCCGGACTTCTTCACGATGTCCTGTTCCACGGCCATGTCCAGCAGCTCGCCCTCGCGGGAGATGCCCTCGCCGTAGAGCATGTCCACGATGCAGGAACGGAAGGGCGGCGCAACCTTGTTCTTGACGATCTTGATCTTCGTGCGGTTGCCGATGATCTCCTTGCCCTCCTTGATGGCCTCGGACTTGCGGATGTCGATGCGCACGGAGGCATAGAACTTCAGTGCCTTGCCGCCGGTGGTGGTCTCGGGATTGCCGTACATGACGCCCACCTTTTCGCGCAGCTGGTTGATGAAGATCACGACGGCGTTGGTCTTGGAGATGACGCCGGTGAGCTTGCGCAGCGCCTGGGACATGAGCCGCGCCTGCAGGCCCACGTGGCTGTCGCCCATGTCGCCCTCGATCTCCGCCTTGGGCACCAGCGCGGCGACGGAGTCGACCACCACGATGTCGATGGCACCCGAGCGCACCAGCTGCTCGCAGATGTCCAGCGCCTGCTCGCCGTTGTCCGGCTGGGAGACGTACAGCTCGTCGATGTCCACGCCCAGCTTGGAGGCGTAGATGGGATCCAGCGCGTGCTCCGCGTCGATGAACGCGGCCGTGCCGCCGGCCTTCTGGGCCTGGGCGATGCAGTGGAGCGCCACGGTGGTCTTGCCGGAGGACTCGGGCCCGTAGATCTCCACGATGCGGCCCTTGGGCAGTCCGCCCACGCCCAGCGCGAAGTCCAGCTGCAGGCTGCCCGTGGGAATGACCTCCACCTGCATGTTTTCGGTGGCCTTGCCCAGCTTCATCACGGAGCCCTTGCCGAAGTCCTTCTCGATCTTGCCCAGCGCGATCTCCAGCGCCTTCTTCCGATCCTCGCCGTTCTGCCGGACCGCCGGCTTCTTCTCCGCCTTCTTCTCCGCTGCCATTGCTTCATCCTCCGTTGCGTATTGTCCGTTTCGCGCGCGCAAACCTGTGCCGGATGCGCGTTGTCTTCACGCATTTATTATACCAACGCAAACCGGATTTGTAAATCGAACATATGTTTATTTTATTGTGACAAGCGCCGCGGGCATCCTGCGGGGATGACCGCGGCGTTTCGGCTACTCAATTTCGTCCTCCGGCTCCAGCCCGCCGCGCACCGGGATGTCCAGGGGCACGTTGTTGCCCCGGCGGCGGTGGGCGCGCTGCACCTGTTCAGCGTGGCGCAGGGTGAGCTCATTGGAGGCCCGGATGCGCCGCATGAGCAGGGTCACCACCTGCTCGATCTCGCTGTCCGGGGAGTAGTCGGCCTCCACGGAGAAGTCCGCGCGGCCCTGGAGGAGCATGTCGTCGGCGAGCTCCGTCTGTCCCGGGGCGTGAACGGCGATGGAATAGCCGCCCTTCTGCTTGGTCATCTTCATGCAGGGCACGTCGGTCAGGCCGTCGCCCACGTAGATCATGTTGGAAAAGGGCACGCGCCGCATGTAGGCCGGCGTGAAGGCGTTCAGGTCCCGGTCGTTGGTCACGTCCAGTATGCCCTTGTTGATGCGGAACAG
>JAFWBZ010000106.1 GCA_017537105.1 Clostridia bacterium
CGCCGGCCGTCATCGTGGGCTTTGCAGTGTCCGATCGCACCGTCGAGGTATCGGATGCGGATCGGCCCGGGAGCGAAGAGGCGGCCAGGAGCATTCTGGAGCTTCCCTCGACGATCACGGCCAGGCTCCAGGAGGGAGCGGAGGCGGAAATCAGCGTTCGCTGGACCTGCGAGGGCTTTGATGCCGAAGCGGAAGAGAATACCTTTGTCGCCGCCTCCGACAGGATCATTGCATCGGGCGAGGCTGCGGAGTCCGCGGAGGACGAAGAGGAAATACAAATCTATGTGCTGGCCGAGGGAGTCCACATGCCCACGGCGGCCCTGAAGGTCATCGCGGATGCAAACTACTGCTTTACTGCGGACGCGGAAGGCAATGCCACCCTGACGAAGTACATCGGGACGGGGACCGCTGTGACGGTACCCCAGGAGATCGTGCTGACCGTCAACGGGGAGACGAAGCGCTATCCCGTCGTCGCCATCGGCGACGGCGCCTTTGCCGACCGCGGAGACCTCGTGAGCGTCGAGGTGGGACGCAATGTCACGAAAATCGGCAGTAAGGCCTTTGCGAACTGCGCTAAGCTGACGAGCGTCACCGTGACCGACGCACTGGAGTCTGCTGGCAGCGGCCTGTTTGACGGAAGCAGCGCGCTGACGACGCTCAAGCTGCTGACCGAGCGGGACACCACCCTCGCCTCGAATCAGAGCTTTTCGAGCAAGCTCGAACCCGTGGGAAGCGAGGAGCCGAAGGATGGTCCCACGGTGGACCTGGGCAAGTCCGTCACCGACATCGAGGTCGGGGACAAGAGCCTGACGCTGGACTGCGATTTCACCGTCGCCAAGGACCACGGCATCGTGCTGAATGCCGCCTCGGGCGAAAAGGTGGCCGCCGCGAAGCTGAACACCGGAAAGACGCTGAAGATCGAAAACGGCGGCAGTCTGACCGTCAATGACGGCGCCTCCTTCGCCAACGACGGCACCATCGAAAACCTCGGCACGCTGACCGTCGCAGGTGCGGCGGCGCTGAGCAACGTCGGCAGCATCTTCAGCTGCGCGGGCTCCGTCAGCGGCAGCGGCAACATCAAGACCGAGGGCAACGGAAGGTTCCTGGACAACGGCCAGCACGAATACGCGGACGGCAAGTGCACGCACTGCGACGCGGCGGAACCTCAGCAGGAGAAGGAGAAGCACACGGTCACCTTCCGGCTGAAGAGCGGCGTCTCGCTGGACAAGGTCTACGACAAGACGCGCAACGTCTACACGGACAAGGGTGCGAACAAGACGCTGCTGAAGTCCTCCAACTTCACGGCGGACAACAACCTCGCCTCCGGCGACAAGCTCACGATTTCCAAGATCACCGCGTCCTTTGCCGATGCCCACGCGGGCAAGGACAAGAAGGTCACCATCAAGCTGACCCTGAAGGAGGACAGCGGCAACAAATACGATTACAACAATACCTGCGAGATTGAGGAGTATGCCGAGATCACGAAGAAGGAGCTTCGGGTCACGCCGTACACCAAGGACACGGCAGTCAAGAAGTCGGATGGCACCACCTGGACCTACAAACCCTACAAGACCTACGGCACCGCCAATCCATCCTCCTACATGGGCTCGGTCAGCGGCCTGCTGACCGGCGATGCGGTTTCCGGAAAGCTCAGCCGGGAGAGCGGAGAGAGCGTCGGCGCCTACAGGTTTACCGCAGGCACGCTGGTCGCAGGGGAGAAGGATGCCAGCGGGAACTTCGTCAGGACCAACGACTATGAGATCGTGGTGACCGATTCTGCCTACCGGATTCTTCCCAAGTCCATCGAGCCCTCCACTCCCGCGCTGACCACGGACGTGACGCTGGCCACCATTGGCAACCAGCGCTACACCGGCTCCGCCGTGGAGCCGGAGCTCACGCTGAAGTACGGTAGCAACGTGCTGGCCAAGGGCAGGGATTACGCCGCCCTCTATTCCAGCAATGTGGAGGCCGGCGTGGCGACGGTGAAGATCACCGGCGTGGGCAATTACACGGGCAGCCGCACCGCCACCTTCCGCATCATCAAGGTCAGCGGCGGCTCCTCCTACAGCGGCGGCGGAAGCATCAGCAGCGCTGGCTTCTCGGACGGCGAGGGAGATGATTACGACGATCCCGTCGACGAGGAGGAAGGCGAGCCCGAGGACGAGACCGGAGAATCCGAAGCGAACGTCGCGGAGGACGGCGTACTCGTGATCGGCGGCGAGAGCTGCGGTACAATCCTGTTCAACGAACAGGGCGAGGGACGCCCCTTCGAGCAGTTCGAGGAGGAGATCGACGAGACCGCCAGCCGCCTGTACATCCAGGCCGCCGCCATGGTGGACGAGGTGACCGGAGAGGTTCTGCCCCTGGAGGAGGACGAATCCCGCGAGAAGTATGAAAACCTGCACCTGCGCCTGACGCCCCAGCTGATCGAGCGCCTGAAGGATGCGGGCTTTGTGGAGCTGGTGTACGAGCTGGAGAGCGCCAGTCTGACGCTGAAGCTCGAGGAACTGACGGGTGAGATCGACCTGACGCCCTACCTGGAGGACTATGAGACGGCCTACGTGGACGAATCCGGGGACGCGGAGTACCCGGACGAGCTGCCCGGGGAGGACGAGGAAGCGGAGTACGATGCGGAAGAACCCGAGGACATCGAATACGTCGAGGAGCTGGACGACCTGGAGATCACCGATCCCATCGCCGTCGTGGACACCTACGACATCAGCATCCTGCAAGTGACGCAGGAGGCGCTGACGGAGCGCGAGCGCACGGCGATCGACGGCTACGCGCCCATCGTGCCGATGTACCGGCTGGCGGTCTGCGCGGAGACCGGGGACGCGCCTGAGGAGACAAAGCCTGGAATCGGTACGGAAGAGGACAAGCCCAACAGCTATTCCGTGCTGGGCGTGCTGGAGGAGATGCACCTGGTGATCGAGCCCTTTGAGTTCATCGAGGAGCAGCCGGAGGGCATGGTACAGCTGTTTGTCTCCGACGACATAACGGCGGGAGAGGACGAGGCGTTCAGTACCGTCCCCGCGGAGTTCGTCGAGGTGGAGGGCGTGTACTTCGCCCGGTTTGTCCCGATGGAGAGCGGACTTTACACCGTGGCGCCTGAGATCATCCCGGAAGAGGAATCGTAACACAAACAAATCTGTGGATGCAGAAGGACGGGCTGCTGCGCGAAACCGCGCGGCAGCCCGAAGCATTCATTAAAAGTGTCAGAATGGATTCGCCCGCCGGTCAGGCGGGCGGTTCCGTTTCATAGGTGGTTTCCACCGAAGGCATATCATCGCTCCCAGCGGGTGCGGATACCGTGGCGGCGGGCACGGGATCCGCCTGGATCTCCGGCGACTGCACCAGCACTGCAAAGAGCCAGAACAGCGCCGCGCAGACCAGCGTGAGCGCCAGCACCACCAGCCGGTAGACCAGCCGGGACACGCGGTGCTCGTGAACCCGCAGCCCGGATGCCTCTGCCTCGAAGGCGCGATAGACGGTGGAGGGACGGGGAATGCCCGCGCGCGAGCCGAGTTGCCTGCGCATCTCCCGGGCAAGCGTCGCGGAGAGGCGGGCGCGTTCCGTGCCGGAGAGCGTGCGGCGACAACGGGCCTCGAAGCGGTTCAGCGCGGTGCGAAGCTGCCCGGGAGTCATGCCGGTCAGCTGCGCAATGCGCCGACTCGGCAGGCCGACGCCGTATTTCAGCACCAACAGGCGCTGGGTCTCCGGGCGCTCCCGTGCTGCCAGCTGCATCAGCGGGCTGTCGGACGCGGCGATACCGGGCCAGGTGAATTCCGAAGAGGCGGCTTCGCCCTCCTCCAGGAGCTGCAGGGATTCCTCCCGCACGGCGCTGCGAAGCCGCTCGCGGAAGCCCATGCCGCCCTCTGAGCTCTGGGCCCATACCTCGAGAATCGCGCCGCGAAGCGCGTACTCGGCCTGCTCATAGTTTCCGCAAATGGCATGCGCCATATTGAAGAGTTCCGGATAATAGGGCTCCACGCGCTTGAACCAGGTGCGCAGGGCTTCGGAGGTTTGTTCGCTCATGACAATTCTCGACAGGGACGGCGGCCGGCAGTCCCGGGGCAATCAGTCCAGATGGAGGGCCGCGATTCGGTTGTTCAGCGGGCGCAGCTGCTCGTAGATGTCCGCATAGATGGCGTAGACCTCCCGATAGGCCTGCTGCCACTGGGGATTGACGGGATGGGTGGAGCGGGCGGTGACCATGTTGGCCGCGTCGGAGTAATCGGCAAACAGCCCCACGCCGACGCCCGCGGCGATGGCGGCGCCCAGGGAGGTCGTCTCGCCGGGCGTCCGGTGCACCTGCGTGGTCAGGCCAAACACGGCGGCGAGGATGTCCGGCCACAGTCCGCTGCGTGCGCCACCGCCGGTGAGCATCATCGAGTGTACCGGCGCATTGCACTCGGCCATGACCTCCGCGCACGCGTTCAGAGCAAAGGCGATACCTTCGTAGATCGCGCGGGCGATGTGCCGCTGGTCGTGGTACAGGGAGAAGCCCATCAGGCAGCCTCGGGTGTTGGGATCCCAGTAGGGCGTGCGCCAGCCCATCAGCGTGGGAAGAAACAGCACGCCCTCGGCGCCGGGCCGGATCTGGCGCGCCATGTTCTCCACGATGGAGATGTCCGCAGACTGACCGTTTCCGCCCAGGAGGTTTTTGAGGCACCAGTCGAAGGCCGCCGCGCCGCACTGCACGGTGCCGCAGACGTGGTAGTTCTCTCCGTTCATGTCCACCCAGCTGAAGATCCGGGCCTTCGGGTCCAGCAGCGGGCGATCCAGCAGCTGGGCCACCCAGGCGCTGGAGCCGATATAGCAGTAGGCGCTGCCGGGTTCGGAGACGCCGGAGCCGCGCGTGGTGCAGGCGCCGTCGCCGCCGCCGATGGCCACCGGCGTGCCGGCGATCAGTCCCGTCTGGCGATAGACATCCCGGGTGATCTTTCCGCGCACGTCGTGTCCCTTGAGGATGGCGGGCATGGTCGAAGTCTCCAGCTGGAGCTCCTTCAGCAGATCGTTGGCCCAGGTGCGGCGGTTGATGTCCAGCGCGGTGGTCAGCGAGGCGTCGGAGTAGTCCGTATAGCCCCAGCGCCCCGTCAGATTGCCGTACAGGAAGTCCTTGATGTTCAGGTACCACCGCGCCTGGCGGTACACGTCGGGCTGATTTTCCTTCAGCCACAGGATCTTCGGAAGCGTGTAGTGCGTGTCCGGCCGGTTGCCGGTCATGCGATAGAAGTCGTCAAAGGAGATCACGCGGAGGATCTCCTGCACCTGGGCCTCGGTGCGGCCGTCCGAATGGATGATGTTGGGATACAGTGCCTTGCCCTTGGCGTCCACGGGAATGCAGCCGTTCATCGTGCCGGAC
The DNA here is from genome assembly GCA_017537105.1 of Clostridia bacterium. Taxonomy (GTDB): domain Bacteria; phylum Bacillota; class Clostridia; order Christensenellales; family Aristaeellaceae; genus UBA2862. The sequence goes on from JAFWBZ010000106.1 coordinate 5,366, forward strand.
AGGCCTACGCAGGCGATGCGCCGCGCGCTGACCTGCTGCAGCAGTTCGCGAATGCCGTCGTACATGGCCCGCAGAATGGTTTCCGGGTCCTGCTCTGCCCAGTTGGGATGGGGATACTGCGTGGGGTAGTTCCGGCGAACGGAAAAGAGGGCGATGCCCTGGGTGTTGAAAATGGTGCACTTGCAGCCGGTCGTGCCGGTATCGCAGGTGAGGATCAGATCTCGCTCCATGCCATTGCCTCCCTTGATCAACGGTGGTTTTGCCTGTCGCGCTGCCGCAGCACTTCCCCCGCGGCGGAGCCGACCAGCGAAATGAACGCGCACAACAGCGCAGCTCCCGCGGAGGGCGCAAAGCGCCACAGGAGATAGTGCGCGGCATACATGCAGACCGGCGGGGCGATCCACGCCGCGTAGTTCAACAGTCCCCGGCGGACGGCATGGCAGGCCGTCAACGCGCCGGACAGGGGTACGACGCCCCAGATCAACACGCCGTACAGCGCATTCGGAAGCACGCCGAAGCACGCGGAAGTGACCAGACAGACCGCCAGCATGATGATGATTTGCACAAGCCAGGCGCGCAGCCATCGCAGCCGCGCGGGCGCGCGATTCCTTTTCTTCATGGTTCTATTATACCTGTATTTCACGCGGAAATACAACTACAAATGGTGAGGATAATCCACAAATAGACAATTCATTTTTGAGAGAGAAGCGGATAAACTATAATTGCGTTGGGAAGACAGGCAGCGACGAGGGGGAGACCCGGAAGGGGACGACGCAATGAATTACAGAGATTTGGGCAGGCGCGTCCGGCAACAGCGTGTCCTGTGCAAGCTGACCCAGGAGGAGCTGGCGGAGAAATCGGGCATCTCTTGTTCCTTTGTGGGTCACATCGAGCGGGGCGAAAAGAAGTTCAGCATCGGCACCCTGGTGGCGCTGTGCAACGCCATGGAGATTTCGCCGAACGACCTGCTGCAGGATTCCCTGAGCCCGGAGGTCCTGAATCATTCGGTGGACGTGGGGGAGAAGAACAAGGCGCTGTTCGAGGACATGATGCAGGTGCTCTATGAGCACGGGCGCAGGGACTATGAGTACAAATGAACTGGAATTAACAAATATGCCTTGACAATCGATGCGATGGGGTATACAATGGATTCGACCGCTGGGGGCGCCGAAAGGCTGAGATGGACGGCAGGGCTGTCCGGTCCCGTGGAACCTGAAGTGGATAATCCCACCGGAGGGAAGCGGACGGCCGGAACTGTTTCGGCATCCGTTTCCCGCGTGCGCAAAAGCGCACGCGGGATTCGTTATGTCGGGACGCGACCGGCTGACTGCGAGGCAGCTCCAACGGCAAAATGATCGGAGGAGGAAAACACATGACGACTTCTTATTCCCGCACGCGCATCCTGGTGGAGGGTGCCATGATGATCGCGCTGGCGACGGTGCTCTCGATGATCAAGATCTTCGAAATGCCCTTCGGCGGCAGCGTGACGCTGCTGTCGATGATGCCGCTGATCCTGATGAGCTATCGCCACGGCGTTCGCTGGGGGCTGCTGACGGCCTTCGTCCACAGCGTGCTCCAGCTGGTGCTGGGCATCAGCAACATCGGGTATTGCCCGACCGTACTGAGCCAGATCGGATGCATCCTGCTGGACTACATCATCGCCTTCAGCGTCCTCGGGCTGGCGGATGCCATCGGCAAGCGCTTCGAAAACCGCGTCGCCGGCGTCATCGTGGGCGCTGCAGCGGTCTGTGCGCTGCGCTTCGTGTGCTCCTGGCTGTCCGGCATGCTGATCTGGGGCAGCTATCAGTCCTACTATGACTGGGCCACCGGCATGCCCGTGTGGCTGTACAGCCTGATCTACAACGGCAATTACATGCTTCCCGAGACCGTCCTCACCGTCATCGGCACGGTGCTGCTGGTGAAGACGGCTTCGAGGCTGTTTGAGCGCCAGCAGATCTGATTGCCCTTTCCGCCTTTGCGCCTGCTCCGGGCAGAGTGCTGGAGCGGGGTCCTTTGAACCGGTCGCCGTATTCATCGGCGGCCGGTTTTCTGCGTATACACATGATCGCCGGGAACACCCGAAGATGGTCCAACAATCATTGTAAATTATGATTAAACTATTGCATTCAAGCAAAGCTTATGGTAAGATAGGAATAGAAATAATGATGTTTTATGAGTGCGCGACGATAAATAAAGATGAATTATTGGAGGCTGCCATGATTGATGTCAAGCTGTTGACACTACTGAAGGTGTTTGAAACCGGAAACTACACCCGGGCGGCGGAACAGCTGGCGTTGACACAGCCGGCGGTCAGCCAGCACATCAAGCAGATCGAGAAGGAGCTGAACATCACGCTCTTCGTGCGCACGGGCGGAAAGATCCGCCCCACGCCGGAGGGAGAGCTGGTGATCCAGTACGCCGAGCGCGTGGTCTCGCTGTATGAGAACCTCCAGCAGGCGCTGATCGATCAGAAGCGCAACGTCAGCCGGCTGCGCGTGGGCGTCACCCACACCTCGGAGAGCAATGTCGTCACCGAGGTGCTGGCAAAGTACGCCGAGCAGAACGAGAACATGAGCATCACCATTCAGACGGATACCATAAATAATCTTTATGTGATGCTCAAAACCTATAAGATCGATATCGCCATCGTCGAGGGGGCGGTGACCGACCCGTCGATCAATTCGATCATGCTGGACACCGACTTCCTGGTGTGCGCTGTCTCCAACGAGAATCCGCTGGCCAGGAAGAGCATTGTGACGCTGGATGAGCTCAAGCAGGAGCGGCTGATCCTTCGCTTGCCCAGCTCCGGGACACGCAACCTGTTCCGGGCGCATCTGGCGAGCCGCAACATCTCCATCGACGAGTTCAACGTCACGCTGGAGGTGGACAACATCGCCACCATCAAGGACCTGATCCGCCGCAACTATGGCGTTTCCATCCTCCCGCGCAGCGCCTGCATGGATGAGCTGAAAAAGGGCAAGATGACGGTGCTGCCCATCGAAAACCTGAGTATGATCCGGGAGATGAACATCCTCTACCACCACAGCTTCCGGCACCCGGAGATTCTCCAGGAGATCGTGAAGATCTACAACGAAGCTTCGCGCTCCATCGGCGCGGGCGTCAACCCATGAGCGGAGGTCCCATGCACATTCTCCTGACCAACGATGACGGCATACAGGCGCGCGGTATTCTCTGCCTGTGCGAGGTGTTGGTGGAGGCGGGGCATCGCGTGTCCGTATGTGCGCCGGACCGGGAGCGCTCCGCGGCCAGTCATTCGGCGACGCTCAGGGCGCCCATGCATCCCGTGCCGGTGCAGCTTTCCCCGGCGGAACGCGCCTGGCAGGTGGACGGCACGCCCGCGGACTGTGCCCGGCTGGGGCTCTACCTGTTGCGGGAGGATCCCCCGGATTTGGTGATCGCCGGCATCAATCGCGGCATGAACATGGGCGGCGCCTGCATCTACTCCGGTACGGTGGCCGCGGCCATGGAGGCGGCCATGAATGGGACCCAGGCGCTGGCGGTGTCGCTCTTCATCGAGGATTGGAGCGGCGGGGAGGACTACACCGCCGCCGCGCGGTTGGCGGAGCGCGTTGCGCGCTGGGCAGTGCGGCATCCGCTGCCCCGGGGCGTGATCTACAATCTGAACGTTCCGCCGCTGCCCTACGGGAAGCTCCGGGGGCTGGTGCCTGCGAAGCTGGCGCCGATCTACCTGTCGACCCCGGAGTACGAACCGGGCCGGGACGGGCAAGGCGTCTGCTACACCCTCAAAAACGACGCATCTCCGCCGATGGAGGATCCGGATTACGATGTGGTGCGCGTGGAGCAGGGCTATGCGGCGATCACGAAGCTCACCTGGGATTTCCGCGCACCGGAAGACGATGCGGAGCTGGCAGAGATAGGGATTTGAAGCGAGGCGAGAGCATGGCGGAGGGAAAGCACTGCGAGATCGAGCGGAAGTATCTGATTCGGTATCCGGATTCCGCGCAGCTCATGGCGCAGCCCGGCTGCGAGGTCTGGAAGATCGGGCAGACCTATCTTCGGGATGGCGAGGGCGGCCAGACGCGCCGCGTTCGTCAGATCGAGGTAAACGGCAGGGTGGAGTACACCCGTACCTTCAAGCGCTTCGTGAGCGCGCTGAGCACCGAGGAAGACGAGGCGCGCATCACCGAGGCGGAGTACCGTCGATTGCTCCTGGACCGGGACCCCGGGCGCATGACCGTCAGCAAGACGCGCTATCGCATTCCCTGGGGCGGGCATGTGCTGGAGTTTGACCTCTATCCATTTTGGAGCGATCGCGCGATCCTCGAGATCGAGCTGGAGTCTGAGGAAGATGCGACGGAGATTCCGGCGTGGGTGCAGATCGTGCGGGACGTCACCGGGGAGGGCCGCTACAAGAACAGCCAGATCGCCCGGACGGTTCCCATGGAGGAATTGTGAAGCGTCGCAGTATGATAACACAATGGGGATTGATTTCTCCACGGCTTTCGTGTATGATAGGGACGTGAGGTGATTACGAATGAATGAACGGGTTGCTGTCATCAGCATTATCGTCGAGCGGGAAGACTCGGTGGACGCGCTGAACGCGCTGCTGCACGAGTACGGGAAGTACATCATCGGACGGCTCGGGCTGCCGTACCGCCAGAAGAACGTCAACATCATCTGCGTGGCCATTGTCGCGCCGACGGATGAGATCAACGCGCTGACCGGCGCGCTGGGCCGCATCGAGGGCATCAACGCCAAGGCCACCTATTCCAACGTCTGAACCATCACCGCGAACGCTCCGCATCCCCTGACGCCGAAACCTCGCTTGAGGCGGAAGATACGATGAGGGCTCTGTTTTCGAGGCTCCCCCTTACGTCAAAGGGACGTGAGGCGGATCTTCCGCCGAAATCCGGCGAAGGATCTGCGCACATCCCCGGGACCGCAGCGGGACGCTTTCCGCAAAGCCGCCGTATCCGTCAAGGGTACGGCGGCTTTGCGCGTTCACCGGGATGGTCGCGACACACCACAGGGAGGAAGGACAATGAGTATGCATGAGACGCCGTCTGCACAGCGGGCGCACATCGGCTTTTTCGGCTGTCGGAACGCCGGAAAGTCCAGCCTGGTCAACGCCATGACCGGCCAGGCGCTGGCCATCGTCTCCGACGTCAAGGGAACCACCACCGATCCCGTCCTGAAGGCCATGGAGCTGCTGCCGCTCGGGCCGGTGGTGATCATAGACACCCCCGGCTTTGACGACGAGGGACAGCTGGGGGAGCTGCGCGTTCAGCGCACGCTGGACGCCCTGCATCGCTGCGACGCCGCGGTGCTGGTCGTGGACGCCGTCTGCGGCATGCGGCCGGAGGACGAGCGCCTGCTTGCCCGCATGAAGGAGCGAGGGCTGCCGCATATCGTCGCTTGGAACAAGGCGGAGCTTCCGGGCGCGATGCCCGTGCCGGAGGGCAGCCTGGCCGTCAGTGCCGCCACCGGCATGAATGTCACAGCGTTGAAGGAGGCGCTGGCGCGGATCCTGCCCGAACGGGAGTCCAAAAGGCTGCTCGGCGATCTGGTGGCGCCGGGGGACGTGGCGGTGCTGGTCTGTCCCATCGACGAATCCGCGCCAAAGGGACGCATCATATTGCCCCAGCAGCAGGCCATCCGCGACCTGCTGGATGCCGGCGCGCTGGCGCTGGTGACCCGGGAGAAGGAGCTCGCCCGCGCGCTCCAAAGCCTCTCCTCGCGCCCCGCGCTGGTCGTCACCGACAGCCAGGCCTTCCGCGAGGTGGATCGGATCGTGCCCGGGGACGTTCCGCTCACGTCCTTCTCCATCCTCATGGCCCGGTACAAGGGCTTTCTCGATACCGCCGTGGCGGGCGTCCGCGCCGTGGATGGCCTGCGGGACGGCGACCGCATCCTGATGGCGGAGGGCTGTACCCACCACAGGCAGTGCAACGACATCGGGACCGTGAAGATCCCGAAGTGGCTGCGGGCGCACACCGGCAGGCAGCTGATCATGGAAACCTGCACGGGCCGCGATTTCCCGGAGGACCTTTCGCCGTATCGCCTGGTCATCCACTGCGGCGGCTGCATGCTGACGGAGACCGTGGTGCAGTATCGCATGCACCTCGCGGAGGCACAGGGCGTGCCCTTCACCAACTACGGCATCGCCATCGCCCGGATGACCGGAACCCTGGAGCGCAGCCTGCGGCCGTTCCCGGAGCTGCACAGGCTGCTGGCAGAGGAATTGCCATGAACGGTCGGATGATGAAGCGGATCGACCGGCTTACGACGCAGCATTCCCTTCCGGAATCGGAGTACGTCGAGCTGATCGAGGGCCGGGACGACGAGTCCGCCCGACTGCTGGCGGAGCGCGCCAGCGTCCTGCGCAGGGCCATCTACGGCGACACGGTGTTCACCCGGGGGCTCATCGAGATCAGCAGCATCTGCCGAAACGACTGCCTGTACTGCGGCATCCGCCGGGGCAACGCCCACGCCGATCGCTACCGTCTGTCCCGGGAGGACATCCTGGCCTGCGCGGCGGAGGGATACGCGCTGGGCTTTCGAACCTTTGTGCTGCAGGGCGGGGAGGATCCCTTCTTCACCGACGATGTGCTGTGTGGCATCGTTTCGGCGCTGAAGGCGCGGCACCCGGACTGCGCGGTGACGCTGTCCATGGGGGAGCGCAGCCGGGACAGCTATCGTGCGCTGCGCCACGCCGGGGCGGACCGCTACCTGCTGCGCCACGAGACCGCAGATCCGGGGCACTACGCCAGGCTGCACCCGAAGGAGATGTCCTTTGAACACCGCATGCGATGCCTGCAGGACCTTCGGGAGCTCGGCTATCAGGTCGGCTGCGGCTTTATGGTGGGCTCACCCTTCCAGACCCCGCAGACGCTGGCGAAGGATCTGAAGTTCATCGAGGTTTTCCAACCGGACATGTGCGGCATAGGGCCGTTCATTCCCCACCACGACACGCCCTTTCGGGACGAGCCCGCGGGGACTCTGGAGGAGACGCTGTTCCTCCTCTCCGTCATACGGCTCATCCATCCGCCTGTGCTGCTGCCGGCGACCACAGCGCTGGGCACCATCGATCCGCAGGGCCGGGAAAAGGGCATTCTGGCCGGCGCCAACGTGGTGATGCCGAACCTCTCTCCGATGGAGGTCCGGAGCAAATACGCACTCTATGACAACAAGATCTGCACCGACGACGAATCCGCCCAGTGCAGGCAGTGCCTCGACCGCAGGATGCGGGGCATCGGCTGCCGGCTGGTGGTCGACCGGGGCGACATTCGACATCCATGACACAGGAGGAATGCAACATGGCTATCTACGATCCCAAATCCATGAAGGCGGAGGAATTCATCAACGACGAGGAAATCCGCGAGACACTGGCCTATGCCGAGGCCAACAAGAACAACGCTGCGCTCATCGACGAGATCCTGGACAAGGCGCGTCCGCGCAAGAACGGCAGTGGCTGCACCTGCTCGGGTCTGACCCATCGGGAGGCCTCCGTGCTGCTGGCCTGCGAGATCCCGGAGAAGATCCAGCGGATGTACGAGATCGCCGAGGAAATCAAGCTCGCCTTCTACGGCAACCGCATCGTGCTGTTTGCGCCGCTGTACCTGTCCAACTACTGCGTCAACGGCTGCCTATACTGTCCGTATCACCTGAAGAACAAGCACATCGCCCGCCGCAAGCTGACCCAGGACGAGGTTCGCGCCGAGGTCATCGCGCTGCAGGACATGGGACACAAGCGCCTCGCCATCGAAGCGGGCGAGGATCCGGTGAACAACCCCATCGAATACATCCTGGAGTGCATCGATACCATCTACAGCGTGCACCACAAGAACGGCGACATCCGCCGCGTGAATGTGAATATCGCCGCCACGACGGTGGAGAACTTCCGCAAGCTGAAGGATGCCGGCATCGGCACCTATATCCTGTTCCAGGAGACCTACCACAAGCAGAGCCACCTGAAACTGCATCCCACGGGCCCGAAGCACGACTATGACTATCACACCGAGGCCATGGACCGAGCCATGGAGGGCGGCATCGACGATGTGGGCCTGGGCGTGCTGTTCGGGCTGGAGCTGTACAAGTACGAGTTTGCCGGGCTGATCATGCACGCGGAGCACCTGGAGGCTGTGCACGGCGTGGGCCCGCATACCATCAGCGTGCCCCGGGTCAAGCGCGCCGACGATATCGACCCGGACATGTTCGACAACGGCATCGACGACGACACCTTCACCAAGATCGCGGCCTGCATCCGGCTGGCGGTGCCCTATACCGGGATGATCGTCTCCACCCGCGAGAGTGAGGCGGTGCGCCGGAGGCTGCTGCAGGTGGGCATCAGCCAGGTCAGCGGCGCGAGCCGCACCTCCGTGGGCGGATATACGGAGGAGGAGCGCCCCCACGACACGGAGCAGTTCGACGTTTCGGATCAGCGCACGCTGGACGAGGTCGTCCGCTGGCTGATGGAGACCGGCCACATCCCCTCCTTCTGCACGGCCTGCTACCGAGCTGGGCGGACCGGAGACCGATTCATGAGCCTGTGCAAGAGCGGACAGATTCTCAACTGCTGCCATCCCAACGCGCTGATGACGCTGGCGGAATACCTGGTGGATTACGCCAAGCCCGAGACGCAGCAGCTGGGCTGGGAGATGATCCACCGCGAGCTTTCACGCATCCCACGCGACTCCGTGCGGCGCGTCGCCGAGGAGAACATCGCGGCGATCAAGTCCTCCAACCGGCGCGACTTCCGCTTCTGATCTCCATATAAATCGCCTCCGGGGCGCGTTCGCCGA
>JAFWBZ010000107.1 GCA_017537105.1 Clostridia bacterium
CAACAACCTCGCCGCGACCCTCGCCGCGGGGGGACACGCGGTCATCTCCGCCGTGGAACACGCCTCGGTGCGGAACGCGGTGCAGCGCCGGGCGGCCGAAGTGACGCTGGTGCCGACGGATGCGCGCGGCGTGGTCGACCCGGCGGCGGTGGCCCGGGCCATTCGGCCGGATACGAAGCTCATCTCGGTGATGCTGGCCAACAACGAGACCGGCGTGCTGCAGCCTGCGGCGGAGATCGGCGCGCTGGCCCGCCGCAGGAGGATTCCGTTTCACTGCGACGTCGTGCAGGCCTTTGGCCACGTGCCGGTGGATATGCGGGCGCTAAATGCCGACCTGCTGAGCCTGTCGGCCCACAAATTCTACGGGCCGAGGGGTGTGGGGGCGCTGGTCGTGCGGCAGGGAACGCCGCTGCGCCCGCTGCTGTCGGGCGGCGGGCAGGAGTTCGGCCTGCGCGCCGGCACGGAGAACGTCCCCGCCGTCTGCGGCATGCGGACCGCCGCGGAGCTGGCTTCCGCGGACCTGGCGGAGCGCGCCGCGCGGGAGCGGGCGCTGCTGGAGGGGTTTGTTTCACAGGTGCTGTCGGATATCCCGGGGACCCGGCTGCTCTGCGAAGGCGCACCGCGGCTGCCGGGCCTGTGCGCGCTGCGGCTGCCGGGGGTGTCCTCGGAGCAGGCCATCGCAGATCTGGATTGCCAGGGCGTTCTGGTGTCCGGCGGCGCGGCCTGCGTTTCCGCGGCGCGGGAGATTCCCTACGCCTACCGCGCGCTGGGACTTCCGGAGGCCGAGGCGCGATGCGTGCTCCGCATCAGCATCGGGCGGCACACCACGGCGGAGGAAATGCGGACCGCCGCCCGCGCCCTGCGCGAGGTCTGCGAACGCCGATCCGCATCGGCGGGTGGCCCTCCGGAGGACAATGCCTAATTTTCATCCAAATTGCTTCGCGCATTCTGCCTTGTTGCATGGTATAATATGCCGTATAATAGAATAAAGCATCTATAGCATCGAACCAAAGAATTGGGTGAACAGACTTGGCGAAGATCATTGCGGTAACCAATCAGAAGGGCGGCGTCGGCAAGACGACCACCGCCATCAACCTCAGTGCGCTGGTGGCCGAGGCGGGCAAGCGCGTGCTGCTGGTGGACATCGATCCCCAGGGCAACGCCACCAGCGGCCTGGGCAAGGCCGAAACGGATTCCAACACCGTCTACGAGGTGCTGCTGGGCGAGGCTCCGGCCCGGGAGGCCATCGTGCCGACGGGCTTCGGGTCCCTGGATCTGATGCCCACCGCCATCGAGCTCGCAGGCGCGGAGATCGAGCTGGTGAGCGTGGAGAACCGGGAGAGCCTGCTGAAGGCGGCGCTTCAGGAGCTGCAGGACGATTACGACTACATCTTCATCGACTGTCCGCCTTCGTTGAGCCTGTTGACGCTGAACGCACTCACCGCCGCGGACAGCGTGCTGATTCCGATTCAGTGCGAATACTACGCGCTGGAGGGCGTGGGCCAGCTGGTGAACACCGTGAAGCTGATGAAGAAGCGGCTGAACCCGGAGCTGCAGGTGGAGGGCATCCTGCTGACGATGTACGATGCCCGCACGAACCTCTGCGCCCAGGTGGTGCAGGAGGTGCGCACCCATTTCCGGGAGGAGGCCTTTGAGACGATGATTCCGCGCAACGTGCGGCTGAGCGAGGCGCCCAGCTACGGGCTGCCGATCCACCTGTACGATGCGCGCTGCACGGGAGCCCAGGCCTATCGGGAGCTGGCCGGGGAACTGATCGAGAGGAACGGGGGTTAATCCATGGCAAAGAGAGTACAGCGCGGCCTGGGCCGCGGACTTGGCGCACTGCTGGGCGACGTGGTGGACGAGGCCCCGGCGAGGGAGCCGGCACAGGAGAGGCCTGCGGAGCCGGCGGCAAAACGCGCGCCCGCCGCGCCCGTGGACGAGGTGCGCATGCTGCCCATTCGCCTGATCGATCCCAATCGCGAGCAGCCCCGCCGCAGCTTCGACGAGGAAGCGTTGAAGGAATTGGCCGCGTCCATCCGCGCGGTGGGCGTGATCCAGCCGATCATCGTGCAGCCCAACGGCGAGCGGTTCACGATCATCGCCGGCGAGCGCCGCTACCGGGCTTCCCGGCTGGCGGACCTGACGGAGATTCCGGCCATCGTGCGGGACTGGGATGAGCAGCGTCGGCTGGAGGCAGCGCTGATCGAAAACCTGCAGCGCGACGACCTGAACCCCGTGGAGGAGGCCATGGGCGTGCGCAGGCTCATGGACGAGGCCGGGCTGACCCAGGAGATGGCTGCGCAGCGCCTGGGCAAGAGCCGCCCAGCGGTGGCCAACCTGCTGCGGCTGCTGACGCTTCCAGAGAGCGTGCAGAAGTTGCTGCAATCGGGCCAGCTTTCCGCGGGCCACGCCCGAGCGCTGGTGACGGTGGATCCCAAGCGGCAGGTGCAGCTGGCGAATCTGACGGTGCAGCAGGGCTGGTCCGTCCGCCAGCTGGAGCGCATCTGTGCCCAGCCGGTGCAGGAGACGGTGAAGAAGCCCCGGGTGCGCAGGGACGCCCAGATCAGCGAGTTGGAGGGCATGGCCCGGGAACTGTTCGGCACTCGCGTAAAGCTGGACGGGGACGCCGAGAGCGGCAGGATCACGCTGTTCTACTACAATGCCGACGACCTGCAGCGCATCTGGGAGGTGCTGGAGAGCGTCAAAGAGGGGCACTGACATGTATACCGAACGGGACATGGAGGACATCCGCCGCCGCATTCGACGGGACTGGCTGGCGCTGGCATTGGCGGCGATCGTCCTGCTGGCGGCCTATGTGGCCGGAATGCTGCTGCGCGTGAAGCCGATGATGCTCGCCGCGGGCGTGCTGCTGGTGGTCGCGGTGATCTTCCTCTTCCTCTATTTCCTGCTGCCGGACCTTCGCTACCGGCGGTTTCTGATGGAGATGGGAGAGGGACTCATGCGCGAGGCTTGCGGCAACGTGCTGTCCGTCTCCGACGAGCCGGAGCTTCAGGACGGCGCGCGGGTGCAGCGGGTGCATTTGATGCTCGACGAGCCCCGGGACGAGCGCATCCTCTATCTGAATGCCTCCAAGCGGGAGCGCTTTCCGGGGGCAGGGACGTGGGTGCGCCTCCAGCTGTGCGGTCGACACATCGCAGAGGTGCTCGAAGCGAGGGAGCCATCATGAGCGTATTGGTTTGTGTGACGGGGCAGCGCAGCTGCGAACGACTGATCGTGACCGGCGCGAGCATCGCCGCCCGGGAGGGACAGCCGCTGTCTGTGCTGCACGTGGTGCGCACGGGCGGAAATGTGCTGGGATTTGTCAACGAGCCGCAGGCGCTGGAATACCTGCTGCGCACGTCCATCGACCACGGCGCGGACATGACTGTGCGCCGCGCGGACGACGTGGTGAACGCCATCGAAGCCGAAGCGCGCCGATTGGACGCGCGGGTGATCGTCGCAGGGCGCGCGGCCAATTACGGCGGCTGGGACCTGCTGGACGAGCTGAAGCTCCGACTGCCGGAGGTGCGGTTCGAAATACTGGGCGCGTGAGAGGACGCGCACGATTTGGAAGATATTGATACAGCACGGGCACAGGCGCGCCGCTATGGCGCGCCTGTGCCCGTGTTGTCAATCGTTCAGGTCAGCCGGACGCCGTAGATGTACTGACTGCGGGTGCCGACGACCAGAATGTCTTCAAATACCGCGGGGCTGGCTTCGATCTTGCCCTCCACCTCGACCTCGCTGAGGGTCTTTCCGGTGGCGGGATCGAACATGTGCAGCTTGCCAGGAGTGCATTGGACCAGCACACCGGTGCCGTCGGGGCGGTAGACCAGCACGGGGGAGGACCAGCAGGGGCTGCCGGTGCTGCGGGTCCAGACGGCCTTGCCGGTCTGCTTGTCAAAGCAGATCAGCACGCCGCTGCCGCCCGAGGTGCGGCAGACGTTGAAATAGACGAAATCCCGGTATTCGTTCGCGCCGACGGCGGGCGAGGCAAAGCCACCGCCGCCGTTGGTGCCGTCGGAGGTGCAGTCCAGGGAATAACTCCACTCCGGCATTCCGGTCAGCGCGTCGATGCGCCGCACGGTGCAGCGCCCGGCGCTGCCGCGCCGGTCGATCTGGTTGACCGTGTACAGCGCCAGGCGGCCGTCCTCCTCCGGATCGACGGCGATGGTGGCGTCGGTGTCGTCGCCGTTGTAAAACAGCCACGCAGGCGCCATGGCGTCCAGGTCCAGACAGGTCAACAGGCCGGAGTTGTCCGCGAACCACGCGCATTTTCCGTAGGCCGTCACCGAGTTTTCGATGCCCAGTTCGGGCGATGCGGCCGAACGATAGCGATAGGTGGTGACCTGGGGATGCACGGAGATGCCCGGCAGGTCGATGTCAAATTTCGTGTTCAGTCGGATGCGGTAAAACAGGCCGTTTTCCCCGCCCAGCAGCACGGTATCCGACGCGGCATCCACCAGGCACGCGCCGTCGAAGGAGCCGTGCTTGCGCAGGCACAGCGAATCGCGGCCATTCAGGAAGAACAGCTCCCGCTGGTCGAGCAGGCTGTAGATGCGCCAGCCGATCTTGCCGGTTTTGCCGTTGGCCTTTGAGATGCCCTGCCCGACGTACAGCAGCGGGTAGCCCCGGGGATCGATGGACACGCTGCCCTTGATGGGGAACCCAAGCCGGATGGGATCGCGGGTGGCCTCGCCGGTATGGGCGTCCAGGAAGTAGATGTTGCCGTCCAGCGTGCCGTAGATGACCTCCACCAGATCTGCCTTGCGCCGGAATTCCTCCTTCAGGTTCATGGCGAGACGCATGGGTTCGGGCCAGCGCACCAGCACCGGCTGGCCGGTCCAGCCGACGCCGGTCCACTTGGCGTAGCCGCTGTCAATGCTCCCGATGCGCTTCCGCCACAGGATCCTGAAGCGCTTCTTCTCCAGGGTTGCGGTGCCGTAGGCGGCGTTGTGCCGGAGGTTTCCACCCCGGAACGTCGCCACGGCTGGCAGCTGGGCGTAGTCGTCGGAGAAGCATATGATTTCCGAATCAAGGCTTCCCCCAGCAGATTTGCCGTCGACAAACAGCTCGCGTCGGTATTTCCACGCGGCGCCGTCCGGTCGGGTCTGTTCGACGGGGCGAGCCTCGAGGCGCAGATAGGCCGGAGCCTGGGTGGGAACCGGCGTCGCTGACGGCACAGAAGTCGGGGTGGAGGACTGCGTCACGGTGGGCGTCGGCTGCTCGGGGGTCTGCGTGCGGACATCTCTGCGGGGCACGGCGATGCAGATGGACACTACGGCGATGACCAGCACTGCCACGGCGATGCCCAGGAAGCGCGCGCGCGCCGGGACGCGCCGACGCGCCTTTCCCCGTCGATTTCTGCCGTACACAGCCATCATCCCCCGTGTGTGGATTTGCTTAAAACCATGCAACGCATCCGGAGGTGCCCGCCCGTTGCCAGGCGGCGCGCTCCGTCGGCGCGCACCTTACTCCGCCAGCGCCTGCCGCGTGGCGGCGAGGGTGTCCCGGACCCGCGCCGGAGCCGGACCGCCGGGGAGATCCCGCTGGTTCACGCAAGCCAGCAGGTCAATGGCGGGATAGACGTCCTCGTCGAAGGCCGTGGAGAATTGCCGGTACTGCTCGAGGGGCAGCGCCTCCAGTGTCGTATTCCGTTCGATGCAGTGCCGCACCAGCCGACCGACGATGCCATAGGCGTCCCGGAAGGGAATGCCCTTGCGCGCCAGGTAGTCGGCGCAGTCGGTGGCGTTGATGAAGCCGCCCGCTGCGGCCCGGCGCATGGCCTCCGGATGGAAGGTGGCGGTGCGCAGCATCGGCGCGAGCACGGAGAGGCTCAGCTCTGCGGTGTCGATGGCGTCAAACAGCGCCTCCTTGTCCTCCTGCATGTCCTTGTTGTAGGCCAGCGGCAGCGCCTTCATGGCGGTGAGCAGCGTCATCAGGTCGCCGTAGACCCGCCCCGTCTTGCCGCGCACGAGCTCGGTGATGTCGGGATTCTTCTTCTGGGGCATGATGCTGGAGCCGGTGGAAAAGTCGTCCGCCAGCGTGACGAACTTGAACTCCCAGCTGCACCACAGGCAGATTTCCTCTGAGAAGCGGGAGAGGTGCGTCATCAGGATGGACAGGTCGGCCAGCAGCTCCAGCGCAAAGTCCCGGTCGGATACGCCGTCCAGGCTGTTCAGGCTGATGCCGTCAAAGCCCAGCAGCTCCGCCACATAGGGGCGGTCCAGCGGATAGGTGGTGCCCGCCAGCGCGCCGCTGCCCAGCGGCAGCACCAGCGTGCGCCGCCTGCAGTCCCGCAGGCGGTCGATGTCCCGAAGCAGCATCTGGGCGTAGGCCATCAGCCAATGCCCCAGGGTGATGGGCTGGGCGCGCTGCAGGTGGGTGTAGCCGGGCATTACGGTCTCCAGGTGCTGCTCCGCCACGTCGCAAAACGCGCGGGCCAGCTCCTTCGCCAGGCCGGTCAGGTGGTCGATCGCGTCGGCCAGGTACATCCGGATGTCCAGCGCCACCTGGTCGTTGCGGCTTCGGCCGGTGTGCAGCTTCTTGCCCGCCGCGCCGATGCGCCCGGTCAGCGTGGCCTCCACGAAGGTGTGAATGTCCTCGCAGGTCATGTCGATTTCGAGGGCGCCGGACTCGATGTCCGCCAGAATGCCCTTCAGCCCGTCGACGATCTGTGTCGACTCCTCCGGAGTGACCACGCCGACCTTGCCCAGCATCGTGGCGTGGGCGATGGAGCCGATGATATCCTGCCTGTACATGCGGCGGTCAAAGCCGATGGAGTTGTTGATGGCGCTCAGTCGCTCGTCCACGTCGCCGCCGGTGCGGCCTGCCCATAGCTTCATGTGCATTCGCCCCTTCTGTTCGTCCCGTATATTTGACATTATACAATAAAAACCGGTCCGCCCGCAAGGGGAGGACCGGCAAAAACGCTCCGGTTTCGATCAAAGTCCGTTCTTCGCCTTCATCTTGGCGTAGACCGCGGTGGGCAAGCCGTAGAGGGTGATGAAGCCGTCGGCCCAGGTCTGGTCGTACACGTTGTCCTCGTCGAAGGTGGCGATCTCGGGATCGTACAGGCTGTAGGGGCTGGTCATGCCCGCGCCGATGATGTTGCCCTTGTAGAGCTTGAGCTTCACGGTGCCGGTGACGGTCTTCTGGGTCTCGGTGACGAAGGCGCTCATGGCCTTGCGCAGGGGGGAGAACCACTGGCCGTTGTACACCAGATCGGCGTATTCCAGCGCCATGCGCTGCTTGTAGTGCTGGGTGGCCTTGTCCAGGCACAGCTGCTCCAGCATCTCGTGGGCGTGGTAGAGGATGGTTCCGCCGGGGGTCTCGTAGATGCCGCGGCACTTGATGCCCACCAGCCGGTTATCCACGATGTCGATGATGCCCACGCCGTGCTTGCCGCCCAGCTCGTTCAGCTTCCACACCAGGTCCACCGGAGCCATCTTCTCGCCGTTGACGGCCACGGGCCAGCCCTTTTCAAAGTCGATGGTCAGGTACTCGGCCTCGTCCGGGGCCTCCTCCGGGGTCACGCCCATCTCCATGTTGCCGGCGTACTTGGGCTCGTTGGCGGGGTCCTCCAGCTCCAGGCCCTCGTGGCTCAGGTGCCACATGTTCTTGTCCTTGGAGTAGTTGGTCTCCCGGCTGATCTTCAGCGGGATGTTGTGGGCCTCTGCGTAGTCGATCTCCTCCTCGCGGCCCTTGATGTCCCACAGCCGCCAGGGCGCGATCACGGGCATGTCCGGCGCGAAGGCCTTGACGGCCAGCTCAAAGCGCACCTGATCGTTGCCCTTGCCGGTACAGCCGTGGGCGATGGCGTCCGCGCCCTCGGCCTTGGCGATCTCCACCAGCCGCTTGGCGATGATCGGCCGCGCGAAGGAGGTGCCCAGCAGGTAGGCATTTTCGTACTTGGCACCCATCTGCATGGAAGGGATCACCACGTCCTCGATGAACTCCTTGTTCAGATCCTCGATATACAGCTTGCTGGCGCCGGTCTTCAGGGCCTTTTCCTCCAGGCCGTCCAGCTCGCCCACCTGGCCCACGTTGCCCGAGACCGCGATGACCTCGCAGCCCGGATAGTTTTCCTTCAGCCAGGGGATGATGACGGAGGTGTCCAGTCCACCGGAGTAGGCCAGCACGATCTTTTTGATTTCTTTGTTCGTCTTCTTTTTCATATTCAACGCTCCTTGGCCGCCGGGCCGGCGGTTGTTTTTGATTGATGAGTCTATTATATACCGAAAATATGCACTGTCAACCCGTTTTATACGTTATTCGGGTTAATTTTCGGGAATAATATGCAGAATAATGCATATTGATGCATATATACAAAAACTCCCGGCATTCAATGCCGGGAGAAGAGCGGGAAGCTGATTACGCCTCGTCCACATACTTCAGGATGTCGCCGGGCTCGCACTTCAGCGCCTCGCAGATGCCCGCGAGGGTGGAGAAGCGCACAGCGGTGACCTTGTTGTTCTTGATCTTGGAGAGGTTGACGTTGCTGATGCCGATGCGATCGGCCAATTCGTTCAGGGACATGCGGCGGTCGGCCATGACCAGGTCCAGCTTCAATTCGATTCTTCCCATGCGATTCACCTCACAGGAGCCCGTCCACGTCGCTCTGCAGCTGCATGCCATAGGCGAAGTACTGGCTCAGGGCCAGCACCACCAGGCCCATGAACACGTTCTGCAAGCCCAGGCTGGATTCCACTGCGTCGGGTCCCAGGCAGATGCGGGCGACGATGGACATGATGAACTGCACCACGGGGATGGCGATCAGGAAGATGCCGATTTCCCGCACCATGCGAATGTTGTCGGGCTGGAACGGCGTCTTGCCCTTGGAGAACCGGGTGCGCCCTTCAGAGGTCTTGAAGATCAGGTGGACGTTGCGGGCGCACATGGCCATCAGCGCGAGGGTGATCGCCAGGGTCAGGAAGAAGATGACGTAGGAGCCTTTGATGGGCTCGTCGATGAAGTTCTTGGCCAGCAGCCTGAAGCTTCCGGAGGTCAGATAAACGCTGTTCGGATAGGCGTCCGTGAAGTACTTGAGCAGGTTGAACCTGCCGGCGGCGCTCAGTCCGGTGATGATGATGGACAGGCCGCAGCCCACCCACATGAATACCTCAATGATTCGGGCGATGATGATGACGGCGCGATTGAGCTTTTTCATGGTGATGATCTCCTTCAAAAATGGATTGGATCAGCTGATGGAACCATCATACCATGAGAATTGATGTTTGTCAAGCGTTTTTTAATGTTAAACATTAAAAAATATATCTTAGCAGTTAATTTGGCTCCTCTCTCCTCCTGCGCGCGAACCAGCGATTCAGCACCGTTTCGCATTCCGCCCGCAGCACGCCTCCGTCCGAGGGGCAGAAGTGGGGGAAGGCCGGATCCTCCGGAATGCGGTAGAGGCTGCCGGCGCAACCCTGTGCGGGATTGGGCGCACCGTACACCAGCCGCCCGAGGCGCGCCTGTACGATGGCCCCGGCGCACATCGGGCAGGGCTCCAGCGTGACATACATCGTGCAGCGGTTCAATCGCCAGTCGCCCAATGCCCGGGAGGCCTGCCGGATGGCCAGCAGCTCGGCGTGGGCGGTGGCGTCGCGGGTGGCCTCGCACGCATTGTGCGCCCGGGCGATGAGGATATCGTCCCGCACGATGACACAGCCCACCGGCAGCTCCCCGGCCGCCCCGGCCAGCGCGGCCTCCGCCAGCGCCTCGCGCATGAATACGGCGTCCGTCATTTGCATTCCTCCGTCACAGTTGATACAGGGTTTCCTTCCGCTTCCAATACAGGATCAGCCCGAGCTCCCAGACCATCATCAGGATCCAGCCCGCGACGCAGGCCAGGGGCACGGCGTCCAGATGCATGCGGCCGATGAGCAGCCAGGTGAAGAAGGCGCGGGTGAACATCTGGGAATAGGTGACGTACATGGTCAGTTTCATCTTGCCGATGGCGCGCATGTAGCCCTGCAGGCCGTTGGTGAGCCCGGGCATAAAGTAGAAGAAGCCCATCAGCCGCAAATAGCGGGTGCCCAGCCGGATGACCTCAGTCTCCGAGGCGTTCACGAACAGCCGCATCAGCGGTTCCGCCAGCGCAAAGACGCAGACGGAAATGATTGCGCCGTAAATGGCTTCGATCGCCATGGCGGTCCACAGCCCGCGCTGCATGCGCTCCGGCTTCTTCGCGCCGTGGTTTTGCGCCACCAGCACGGTTTCCCCGTTGCCGATGTCCCGCTCCGGGATGAGGGCATAGTCGTCGATGCGGTTGACGGCGGTGAACGCCGCGGCGGCATGCACGCCCAGCGGATTGACCATGGACTGCACCAGCAGCTTGCCCACGTAGATGCCCGCCTGCTGCAGCGCGCTGGCGTAGCTGAAGCGCAGCGTGCGGCCCAGGAGCGCGCGATCGACGCCAAAGTCCCTGCGGAAGCCGGGCTTGCCATCCCCGGAGGTTTCAGAGAAGAACACCGGCTCGTTGCGGTACAGCAGCCAGCCGCAAAGCACGGCGGCGCAGGCCTGGGAGATCACGGTGGCGCCGGCGGCCCCGGCCACGCCCCAGTGCAGTCCCGCCACGAACAAGAGATCCAGCGCCACGTTGATCAGAGAGCCCGCCACCAGGCAGGCCAGCGGCGTGCGGGTGTCCCCAACGGATCGGGAGGCCGCGGCCAATATATTGTAGAGCCCTGTGACGACCATGCCCAGCGCGACGATGCGCAGATAGCGGGTGGTTTCAGACAGGATCTCCGGCGGCGTGTTGACCAGGCGCAGCAGCGGGCCGGCCAGCAGGAACAGCCCCGCGCCGATGGCCGCCGACAGCGCCAGCGAGATGATCAGCGTGGTGGAGAACTCCCGCCGCAGGCTGCGCGCATCCTGGGCACCGTAGAACTCACTCATCAGCACTGAGGCGCCGATGCCCATGCCGATGATGAAGAACATCGCGATGCTCATCAACGGGCTCGCCACGCCCACTGCCGCCAGCGCGTCCGCACCGGCATACTTGCCCACGATGATGGAGTCCACCGTGTTGTAGGTCACCTGGAACAAGTCGCCCAGGATCGCCGGAATGGCATAGGCCAGCAGGTGCCGGAGAATGCTGCCCTCGGTCATCGGCTGGGTGTGTCTGCGCAGGCGCGGAAAGTGCAGTGACATGATGCTTCACCCGAATCTGTAGGATGTCTCCATTGTACGACGCGGATATTAAGGTTGCAAGGGGGTGGGGTTTCATCCCGATGCAACGCATGCCGCTTTTCCGCATTCCGCATACGCAGACGCCCGCCCCATGGCGCACGGGGCGGGCGGATGGGAAGGAAGCGCGGCAGCAAACGGGGTCCGGGGCACTGCCTCGGCGGATGGCGGGGAAGTGCGGCAGCAGACGGGTCGTGGTTCCGTATCTGTTTTTCCGCATTCCGCATACGCAGACGCCCGCCCCATGGCGCACGGGGCGGGCGGATGGGAAGGAAGCGCGGCAGCAAACGGGGTCCGGGGCCCTGCCCCGGCGGATGGCAGGGAAGCGCGGCAGCAGACGGGTCGTGGTTCCGTACCTGTTTTTCGCATTCCGCATACGCAGACGCCCGCCCCATGGCGTACGGGGCGGGCGGATGGGAAGGAAGCGCGGCAGCAAATGGGGTCCGGGGCACTGCCCCGGGGATCAGTCGCTGATGTCCACGTCCAGCGTGACTTCCACGTCGTAGTCGGGATAGAGCGCGCGGACGCCCTCCACGATTTCGCGGTGCACGTCGGCGGCGTTGGGCGCGGCGTAGTCCACGATGACATCAAAGCGGATCAGCTTCTTTTCCGTGTCCACATAGAAGCCGTGCATCTGCAGCACGAACTCTCTGGACATCGCAATGCGGCGCACGTCCCGGAGAATCTGTCCGGCGCTGTTGTCGGTGGTATTGGTGGAATAGACGCCGATGCCGGTGAGAATGACCCGGTGCTCGGCGATGACCGCCTGGGTGATCTCCCGCTCCAGGGCGTCCAACTGTCCGGCGGTCATGGTGTCGTCCACCTCGATGTGGACCGAGCCCATCAGCAGATCGGGACCGTAGTTGTGCAGCACCAGGTCGTAGGCGCCGTGCACGCCGGGGAAGCGCGCCACGGTGGCCTTGATGCCCTTGGACAGCTCGCTGTCCGCCCGCTTGCCGAGGATCTCCGACAGGCTTTCCGACAGCATTTCGATGCCGGACTTGATGATGAATGCCGCGATGATCGCGCCAAGCCAGGCCTCGAGGCTGATGTGCCAGATCAGGAAGATGCCCGCAGCCACCAGCGTGGAGGCGGAGATCACGGAGTCCATCACGGCGTCCTTGCCGGAATCCACCAGCGCGGCGGAGTTGACCTTTTCACCCACCGAGCGCACGTAGCGCCCCAGCAGCAGCTTTACAACCACGGCAGCCGCCACGATGATCAGCGTCGCGGCGGAGTAGTCCGGCAGCGTGGGATCGAGGATCTTCTTGATGGACTCCACCAGCGAGGTCACGCCGGCGTAGAGCACGATCACCGAGATGATGGTGGCGCTCAGGTATTCGATGCGCCCGTGGCCGTAGGGATGGTCCCGGTCCGGCCGACGGCCTGCCAGCTTGGTTCCGATGATGGTGATCACGGAGGACAGCGCGTCGCTCAGGTTGTTCACGGCGTCCAGCACGATGGCGATGGAGCCGGAGATCACGCCCACCGCCGCCTTGAAGCCGGCCAGGAACAGGTTGGCCAGTATACCGATGATGCTGGTGCGCACGATGACTTGATTCCGTTGCATGAAGACCTCTCCTTTCAAAGGAAGCTATGTTGCATGAAAGCATTATAGCACGGGGCAGGGGCGCTCGTAAAGCCCCTGCCCCGTGCAATCCGGCCGGCTTGGCGAAAATCCGCTTTCCGGTGTCGAAGTCGTTTTATCGCTTTGCGTGCCGGGGCGATGCGATCCGTACGCGAATGGGCTTCGCGCCGGGGGCCGGCATTTCTGCGGGCGCGGTTCTCGGCGCAAATACCGGCACGGGGGGCACCGTCCGCGCGGCGGAAGCGGGCGCGTCGGGCGCAG
>JAFWBZ010000108.1 GCA_017537105.1 Clostridia bacterium
AAAGCTGACTACACCCAGTTGAACACGCTGGCGGACTACATGGTCTCGGTATCCGGGACCGGGAAGTTTAGAGGTGAGCACACATGCGAGAGTTGAAAATCGCCTGCGGCAGAAGCCGGAACGCACTTAACTGGTCAAACCGAACAATTAGCTGGGAAGACCTGTGTGAGCGCCTGCGCACCACATTCCGAACCAGGGAGACGGTGGCCCAATACAAAGCCATGACCAGGGCCGAGCGCGATGACGCCAAGGACAAGGGAGGTTTCGTAGGCGGACACCTTCATAATGGCAGGCGGCGGGTCAAGGACGTGGAGTGCCGGTCTCTGCTCTCGCTGGATGCCGATCACGCGGAGCCCGGCTTCATTGATCGCTTCGAGCGGGAGTGTGGCGTCGCCGCCGCCATCTACACCACACACGGCCACACGCCGGAAGCGCCCAGGGTGCGCATCGTCATTCCCTTTGAAGAGGACATCACGCCGGACTGCTACGCGGCGGTCGCCAGGTACTACGCCGCTCGCTGGGGCATCGATCAGTTCGACGAATGTTCTTACAAGGTCAATCAGCTGATGCCCCAGCAGGCAGCGTAGTACCTGGCGACCGCTGCATAGCAGTCCGGCGTGATATCCTCTTCAAAGGGAATGACGATGCGCACCCTGGGCGCTTCCGGCGTGTGTCCGTGCGTGGTGTAGATAGCAGCGGCGACGCCACACTCCTGCTCGAAGCGATCAATGAAGCCGGGCTCCGCGTGATCGGCATCCAGCGAGAGCAGAGACCGGCACTCCACGTCCTTGACCCGCCGCCTTCCATTCCGGAGATGTCCGCCCACAAAGCCTCCCTTGTCCTTGGCGTCATCGCGCTCGGCTCTGGTCATGGCTTTGTATTGGGCCACCGTCTCCCTGGTCCGGAAAGTGGTGCGCAGGCGTTCGCACAGGTCCTCCCAGCTAATTGTTCGGTTTGACCAATTAAGTGCGTTCCGGCTTCTGCCGCAGGCGATCTTCAGCATTCGCATCTGCCCGCACCTCCTCCATGTCCTCGGTAAAGTGGCGAACGCGGATGCCGCGCTTTTTCGCCTTGGCGATCTCGTATGCCATGCCGGTGGTAATGTTATCGCCGAACACCCAGCACTCATCGCACTTGCCCAGCAGCACCGTGCCGAAGAACAGCCCGAGCTGGCGGTCGCCGGGGTCGTTGTCGTTCAGGATCTGCGGGTACAGCAGGTGGGACGCCACCGGGATGGCCCTCTTTCGAACCGCAAACTGGCAATACCGGCGGGCCTTGCGCTCGTTGTTCAGCACATCCCCGGCGTAGGGACTGCAGATGTAGACCAGGGGCCTGTACCTGCCAGACACCAGCTTCTGGGCCTCCTTGCGTTCCTTTTCGATGTTCACGAGGGCCTCGTACACGGTGGGATCGTGATAGCCCTCCACATTAAACTTGCTGATTCTCATGCTTCACCTCAATCTTTCTGGTAGAAGGCGCACTCATAGCCATCGGCGCGGAGCAGCAGGCCCTCCGCCCAGGGCGGCGTCCTGCCCATCTGCTCACACACCGCATCGAGGGACACGGCGGGGTCGGTTTCGATGATGAGCTCGTCGTGAACATGGGCGACGATCCGGCAGCAGCGCAGCGTCTGCATGGCGCAGCACAGCAGATCCCGGCTGATGCCCTGGACGATGTTCTCCACGAACTTGGGGCCGTAGGATTCGATGCGTTCCCACTTGCGCGTGCTGCCCGCGCCCATGTAGGTCACCGCCGGGGAGCCGAACTGGTTCTCGCCGATGCGAGGCTTTACGTAGGAAAGCTGCCTGCCGGAGGGCAGCGTGATGAACAGCATGCCCGAGCGTACCGTGAACGTGATGCCGTGGGTTCTGGTGGTGATTTTCTCCCGGACTGCCTTCATGACCGCGTCGTCCACCGCCCACCACAGTCTCACGATGTTGGGGTTGGACTCTCGCCACGCCTTTACCAGCGGGGCCAGCTCGTCTTCCGACAGGCCCATGTCGAGCGCGCCCATCGCCTTCAAAGCGCCGACGCTGCCACCGTATCCAAGGGCGAGCTCGGCGATCTTGCCCTTCTGCCGGAGGTGGCCGTTGACGCCATGCTTCTGAACGGGGACTTTGAACATCTGGCTTGCCGAGGCGCAGTAGATGTCGCCACCGTCCCTGAACACATCCATGCGCCACTGCTCACCGGCAACCCAGGCGATGACGCGGGCCTCCACC
>JAFWBZ010000109.1 GCA_017537105.1 Clostridia bacterium
GCAGCGTGGCGAATGATGGGAATCGGAGCGGGAGCGGGTCTCGGCGCGGGACGCCTGCGGCGATAGGTCACCACCGGGGCGGGCCTCCTGTAGACGGGGCGGAATACGACGGGAGCGGGGCGCGTCCAGCGATTGTAGCTGGTGATTCGGTTGCCGAGGGTCAGACCCGCGAGCACCGAGGCGACGGTGCCCAGGAAGCTGCCGTCCGCGTCGAAAACGGAGGACGTGGCCTTGCCGCCCATGTCGACATAGCCGTCGCTGTTGTAGATGGCCACCTCCATGTCGTACTCCGTCAGCGCCTGCGAGATGTACTGCGCCTGTATGGCTGTCAGGCCGAGGGCGACCTCCATCGGCGCGTTGTCGACGATCTTCGCCGCATCCGCGTCCGTGTAGCCGAGCAGATCGGAGATCATGTCGATGGCGACGGCGCGCTTGCAGGTGTTTCGTGAAATCAAGACAATCCGGTAGTCGCTTCGGGCGGGGGTGTCGACCGCAGCGGGAACTGACACGGTCTGCAGGGCGGCGCCGCAGTTTGCACAGAAGCGGTCGCCGGTCCCGACCGGAGTGCCGCAGTTCGGACAATAGGGCATATCATGACCTCCAATCGCCTGTTTTTGCGTTCATTATACCGCACCGTTTACCAAAATGCAACACGAACAGGGAAATAAACCGCTCCGATCGCCGACGCTTTTTTCACTGGACAGGGGAAATGATCTCCAGTATAATAAAGGCAACGATTCTGCAGGCCCCTGTTCGACATCGCGAAGGAGGAATACATGTGAGCATTGATTTGAACCGCATGCCCAGGCTCGGATTTGGCCTGATGCGCCTGCCGGAGAAGGACGGAAAGATCGACCTGGAACAGGTATGCCTGATGGTGGACGCCTATCTGGACGCGGGACTCAACTACTTTGACACCGCCTATGTATACCATGGCGGCAATTCCGAAAGGATTGTCAGGGAGGCGATCGTGCGGCGGCATCCCCGCGACCGCTTCATGGTCGCCACCAAGCTCCCCGCCTGGTGCATGAAGTCGGAGGACGACCGCGACCGCATCTTCCGGGAGCAGCTGGAGCGCTGCGGGGTGGACTATTTCGATTACTATCTGCTGCACTCCGTGGAGGACGGCGGCAATGGCGAGACCTACGACCGGCTGCATTGCTACGAATGGGGCGTGCAGAAGCGGGCCGAGGGCAAGATCAAGCACTTCGGATTCTCCTTCCACGGCAGTCCGGAGTACCTGGAGCGGCTGCTGGATGTGCACCCGGAGGTGGAGTTCGTGCAAATCCAGCTGAACTACGCCGACTGGGAAAACCCGGTGGTGCAATCCGGAAAGCTGTATGAGATCCTGCGCCGCAGAGGTGTTCCGATGATCGTCATGGAACCCGTGAAGGGCGGCACGCTGGCGAAGCTGGCCCCGGAGCTGGAGGCGAAGCTCCGAGCCGTCCGTCCGAACGCGTCTCCCGCCTCCTGGGCGCTGCGCTTTGCGGCGTCGCTCCCCGGGGTGATGACCGTGCTTTCCGGCATGAGCACCCCCGGCCAGATGGCAGACAACCTCCAGACCTTCACCCGCTTTGCGCCTCTGTCCGAGGCGGAAGCCGCGGTGATCGAGGAGGTGCGCGGAATCATGATGGGCGTGGAGCAGATCGGATGCACCGCCTGCCGCTACTGTGTCGACGGCTGTCCGATGCAGATCGCGATTCCGGACGTGTTCCGCGCCGTGAACACCATGCGGCTGTACCATGATGAATTCCGGCCCAAGAGCTTCTACAGGAGCCTCGTCGGGCAGGGACACGGGCGCGCGTCCGAGTGCATCGCGTGCGGCCAGTGCGAGGGCGTCTGCCCGCAGCACCTGCACATCATCGACCTGTTGAAGGAGGCCTCCGCCCTGCTGGAAGGCTGAGTCCTGCGTCCGGATGCGGCATGCGACATCATGGATCGAATGCCGCCGGACCCTGCGGCACCGAAGCTATATATATGCGTGCCACTGCAAAGCGAAAGTGAGGACAGACGACGATGAATACGCTTGAAATGATCGCGGCCCTTTCCAATGCCAACGGAGTCTCCGGCTTCGAGGATGAGGTGCTGGAGGTGGCGAGGGCCTTTGCGCCGGACAATCTGGACATCCGGGAGGACAGCCTGCGCAACCTGTATCTGCGTCGCCGGAGCAATGCCGGCGGCCGCCCCGTGGTGCTGCTGGACGCCCATTCCGACGAGGTGGGCTTCATGGTGCACTCCATCCGACCCAACGGCACGCTGAAGTTCATCACGATCGGCAGCTGGGTGAACTGCAACATTCCTGCGCACCGGGTCCGGGTGCAGACCCGCGACGGCAGCTATATTCCCGGCGTGATCGCCGCCAAGCCGCCGCACTTCATGAGCGAAGCGGAGAGGCACAGGATGCCCGAGGTGGCGGACATGTCCATCGACATCGGCGCCTGTTCCCTCGAGGAGGCCCGGGATGTCTTCGGCATCCGCGTCGCCGCACCGGTGGTGCCGGACGTGACCTTTTCGTACGACGAAAGGCACGATCTGATGTTTGGCAAGGCCTTCGACGACCGCCTGGGCTGCGCCGCGATCCTGGCTGCGCTGGAGCAGCTGGGGGACGAGGCGCTGGGCGTAGACGTGGTGGGCGCCATGGCCGCCCAGGAGGAGGTCGGAACCCGGGGCGCCGTCGTGACGGCCAACGCCGTGCAGCCCGACGTCGCCATCGTGTTTGAGGGGTGCCCGGCGGACGACACCGTGGTGCCGGACTGCGAGGTGCAGACCGCCCTCCACCGCGGCCCCATGCTGCGCCACATCGACGCCCGGATGATCACCAATCCGCGCTATCAGCGCTTTGCGCTGGACCTCGGCGCGGCATTGGGCATTCCGGTGCAGGAGGCGGTGCGCACCGGCGGCTCCACCAACGGCGCGCCGATTCACCTGTCCAACCGGGGCGTGCCGGCCATCGTGATCGGCGTGCCCGTGCGCTACAGCCACAGCCATCACGGCATCGCCAGCCTGGAGGACTTCAACAACAGCGTGAAGCTGGCCTGTGCCATTCTCCGCAGGCTGGATCGCGGGATCATTGGGTCCTTTTGATCTCAGGACTTTGTTGGACGTTCCGGCGGAGCGAGGGAAGGAGGGAGAGCGTGAACGAGCCGTTTGTACAGGTGGATCTGCATGGCTTGCGACAGGACGAGGCCATTCGCGCGATCGACAGGGCCATTTCGTCCGCCGGGCCGTTGACCTATCACATCCGACTGATTCACGGTTTTCATCGCGGCACCAGTCTTCGAACGATGATCCGGGAGGAATACAGGTGGCACCCCAAGGTGCTGCGCATCATGTCCGGGGACAATCCGGGGATCACGGTGCTGGTTTTGAAGGAGCTGTACTGAACGGACGAGAGTCTCTGTGAAATCAAGTCTGAGGGGATTTGGAGGGAAACACATGATGCAGACGGTGATCGGCATCGATTACGGCACGCAGGAGGCCCGCGCGATCCTGGTGAACGCCGAGGACGGCGAGGTGCTGAGCGCCAGGGCGGTGCGCTATCCCCACGGCGTGATGGACGGAGATCTGGCCAGCGCGGAAGACTATGAGGGCGCTCTGGAGACGCTCCTGGCGCGCGTGACTGACGCCGGGCTCAGGGACAGCGTCGCGGGAATCTGCGTGGACGCGACCTCGCTGACGCTGGTTCCCCTGGCCGCGGACGGGCGGGTGCTGAGCCGCCTGCCCGGTCTGGAGGCGCACCCACAGGCGCAGATCAAGCTGTGGAAGCGGCACGCGGCACAGCCCCAGGCGGAGGAGGCGCTCCAGCTGGCGCGCCGTACGCGGCAGCCCTTCCTGGGCAGAACGGGCGGATCGCTGTCCTCCGAATGGATGCTGCCCAAGCTCGTGGAAATGCGGGATGCCGCGCCGGAGGTCTACGCGAAGCTGGACCTCGCCCTGGACCTGTGCGAGTTCCTGACCGGGCGGCTGACCGGCCGCTTCTGCCGCTCCGCGGGGCCGATGGGCTATAAGGGATTGTATTCCGCCGATCTGGGACTTCCGGGAGACGCGTTTCTGAACGAGCTGCGCCCGGGCCTTGCTGGGGAATACCGGCGCCTGATGCGGGGAACAGTGCTTCGCCCCGGAGATGCCGCGGGAAGGCTGAGCGAGTCCTGGAAGAGACGACTCGGCCTGCGGCAGGACGTCGTCGTGGCGGCGGGGATCATCGACGGACACACGGGCCCCGCGGCGCTCGGAGCGCTGGGCCGCGGGGACGCCGCGCTGGTGGTCGGGACCTCCAACGTGCTGTCGGTACAGGCCGACGCGCTGTGCGAGATCGAGGGCGTCTGCGGCATCGTGCGGGACGGCATGGTGCCCGGAATGTACGGGCTCGAAGCCGGTCAGAATTGCACGGGCGACATGCTGGAGTGGTATGTTCGCAACGCTGTGCCTTCCGAGGTGCGCGAGGCGGCGGAGCGCCGGCAGGTCAGCGTGCATGAGATCCTCTCCGGGCGGGTTTGTGAGCCCTGGCGCTGCCGGATCACGGCGGCGGACTGGTGGAACGGCAGCCGGAACGTGCCCTGCGATCTGAGCCTGACGGGTGCGATCCTGGGACTGACGCTCGATGCGCGCCCGGAGGATATCTATCTCGCGCTGCTGCAGGGAATCGCCTGCGGCACGCGGGAGCTGATCGACCAGTGCGCGCGCGGCGGGCTGCCCGTCCACAGAATCCTTGCCACCGGGGGCATGGCGCTGAAGAATCCGCTGCTTATGCAGCAGTATGCGAATCTCCTCGGGCGCAGCATCTCTGTGGGCGATCTGGCGGAGGGACCCGCGCTGGGCGCGGCCATCTATGCCGCAGTCGCGGCGGGCGTCCATCCCACCCTGGAGGCGGCGAGCCGGGCGATGGGGATCCGACAGTTCAAGACCTACGCGCCGGATGCCGCGCACGCGGATGCCTACGAGCAGCTGTTCCGGCGCAACCACCGATGGCGGGAGGCCGTGCGCGCCTGCCGGGAAGAGGACGGCTGACAGGAGCAGCCCTGGGCGCGAGAAAATCAAATGTATAGAGATGTAAAGGGACCGCCCTGTGACCGGATCGGGTCACATAGGCGGTCCCTCTTGTTGGATCCCGCGACGGGAGGCGTTTACCGCTACAGCGTCACGCCCTGCTTGAAGATGGCGAGATCGTGGAAGCCGTTGATCTCATTGCGGGTTTGCTTGCCGCCCGCGACGGCGAGCACGTAATCCATCAGGTCCTGGCCCAGCTCGTCCAGCGTCATGCCGGAGAGCAGGCGGCCGGCGTCGAAGTCGATCCAGTTGCGCTTCTTCTGGGCAAGCGGGCTGTTGCTGGCGATCTTCACCGTGGGCACCGGGCAGCCAAAGGGCGTGCCGCGGCCCGTGGAGAAGAGTACGATCTGCGCGCCGGACACCGCCAGCGCGGTGGAGGCGACGAGGTCGTTGCCGGGAGCGCTCAGCAGGTTCAGGCCGGGATGGGCCACCTTCTCGGCGTACTTCAGCACGCCCTTCACCGGGCCGGAGCCGCTCTTCTGGGTGCAGCCCAGGGCCTTGTCCTCCAGCGTGGTGATGCCGCCCGCCTTGTTGCCGGGAGAGGGGTTCTCGTACACCGGCATGTGGTAGGATTCGAAGTACTCCTTGAAGTCGTTGATCAGGTGCACGGTCTTTTCGAACAGCGCCTCGTCCTCGCAGCGGTCCATCAGGATGGTCTCGGCGCCGAACATCTCCGGCACCTCGGTGAGGATCGTGGAACCGCCCATGGACGTCAGGATGTCGGAGAAGACGCCGATGGTCGGATTGGCGGTGATGCCGGACAGGCCGTCGGAGCCGCCGCACTTCAGGCCAACGACCAGCTGGTCGGCGGGGCAGGGCACGCGGACGTCCTTCCGCATGTTTTCCGCGAGCTCCTCGATCAGCGCTAGGCCCGCTTCTATCTCGTCCTCTACCTGCTGGCAGACCAGGAAGCGTACCCGCGATTCGTCGTACTCGCCCATGTGCGGCACGATCTGATCGATGCCGCTGTTCTCGCAGCCGAGGCCCAGCAGCAGCACGCCGCCGGCGTTGGGATGGGTGGCCAGATTGGCCAGCACCTGCCGGGTGTTGTCCTGATCGCCGCCCATCTGGGAACAGCCGTAGGGGTGGGGGAAGGCGTAGACGCCCTCCACGGAGCCGCCGACCAGCTTCTGCGCCATCTGCGCCAGCGCCTTGGCATTGTCGTTGACGCAGCCGACGGTGGGGATGATCCACAGCTCGTTGCGGATGCCGGGCCGCCCCAGCTTCCGGGGATAGCCGGGGAAGGTGACGGGCGTCCGCTTCTCCTGCGCCGGGTGTGTGGGATGGTATTCATAGGAATGGGCGCCGGAGAGCAGGGTGTGGATGTTCTGGGTGTGCACGTGGCCGCCCACGGGAATGTCCGCGGTGGCCTCGCCGATGGGATAGCCGTACTTGATGACCGGCTCGCCCTTCCGGATGTCCCGCAGCGCCACCTTGTGGCCCATGGGAAGGTCCTGCAGCAGCGTGACCTCGCCCGCACCGTAGTTGACGGTCTCGCCCGCACTCAGCGGCTGCAGCGCCACGGCGACCATATCCTTCGGGGTGATCTGTACCAGCTTGTTCATGTGTATCCCTCTCCGTTGTCGAATTGGTGGTTTTTCAGAGAAACGGGGAACGGGAGGCTGTTTCAGTTCCCCATTCCCCGGCTTGCGTTCGGTGGCTTACAGGCAGGCTTTGTAGGCTTCCTTGGCACCCTTTTCACGGATGACCTTCAGGATGCGGACGACCTCGGCCTCGAAGCCCTTGACCTCGGTCAGATCCTGTCCCCACATGTCGAGATTGGTCATCACGGCGTGTACCAGATCCTCGGCGGAGTCGTCCCTGTGGGCATAGTAGAAATCCAGCACCCAGCGATCGTCGGAGACGATGTACTCGTTGCCCTTCGGGCGCCTGCAGACCATGCCCTTGTCGGTCAGCGCCTGGATGTCGTTAGAGAAGAAAGCGATGTAGGCGGCAAAGGAGGTGGTCAGGCAGGCGGGCAGCTTGCCCATCTGCTCCACGTAATCCAGGAAGGTGGGCATGTTGCGCGCGCGCCACTTGGAGGTGGAGTTCAGCGAAATGCTCATCAGCTCGTGGTTGACGAAGGGGTTGTTGAAGCGATCCTGCACGGCGGCCGCGAACTGCTTGCAGTCCTCC
>JAFWBZ010000110.1 GCA_017537105.1 Clostridia bacterium
CGACTTCATCCCCACGGTCGGCAACAACGCGGACGGCTTCTTCACCGTTTCCGGCTGGGGCGAGGATGTGCTGCTGTCCATGCCTGACAAGGCCTGGATCGGCGAGAAGTACAAGGAGCTGTACGAAGGTGAGCACTACACCGCCGAGTCCGCCGCCGGCTGGGCCGCGGCCATGGTGATCTGCGAGGGCCTGGAGGCCGCCGGCACCGATGAGTCCGAAGCGCTGAACGCCGCCATCCGCGCCCTGAAGATCCCCCGCGATTCCTGGTGGAACATCTATCCCTACGAGCTGGAGTTCGATCAGGAGACAGGCAAGAACTTCAACGCCATCCCCGTCATGGGCCAGTTCCAGGACACCAAGATCAAGCTGATCTACCCCGAGTTCATCCAGGCGGAGGGCACCGAGCTGGTGTTCCCCGGCTCCCAGCTGTCGCCGATCAACAAGTGATCGCCCGGCATCGGCCTGACATTCCCGGCCGCTTCGGCGGCCGGGACCCCCACTCCGATCGAGAAAGGAAATGCCTATGCATCTGTTGGAATTGAAGAACGTCTCCGTGGCATACGACGCCGTCATGGCGCTGCAGGATTGCTCGATCTACATCGACGAGGGCGAGATGATCAGCATCGTGGGCTCCAATGGCGCCGGAAAGACGACGACGTGCCGGGCGATCTCGGGCGTGCTGGATCTCAAGGGCGGCGAGATTTTCTTCGATGGCAAGGACATCACCAAGGTCCCGGGCTACGATCGCGTCGAGCTGGGCATTATCCAGTGTCCGGAGGGACGCCACCTGTTCCCGGACATGACCGTGATGGAGAACCTGCAAATGGGCGCCTACTGCAAGCGCGGTCGAGCGGACGCGGAGAAGAACCTGAAGTATGTGCTGAACCTCTTCCCGCTGCTGGGCGAGCGCAGCGGCCAGGCCGCGCGGACCCTGTCCGGCGGCGAGCAGCAGATGCTGGCCCTCGGGCGGTCGCTGATGTCCGATCCCAAGCTGCTGATCCTGGACGAGCCCAGCCTTGGCCTCTCGCCGGTGAATGTTGAGCTAATCTTCAACAAGCTCGGGGAGATCCGCGCCAAGGGCACCACGGTACTGCTGGTGGAGCAGAACGTCGAGAAGTCCCTGCGCAATTCCGACCGCGGCTATGCCCTGGAGAACGGACGGATCGTACTGTCCGGCACGGGCGAGGAGCTGCTGGGCAACAGCGAGCTGCGGCGCGTCTACCTGGGCATGTGATTTACAGGGAATATAACCGTTTGTTGAGGCGTGCCGACTTTACAATTCATGCCAGTTGTGATACTCTTTAGTAAAATGTTGAACAGTGAGGTTTGAGCATGAACCTTAAGGAGATCGCAAGGGAAACAGGAGTATCGCAATCGACGGTATCGATGGTACTGCACGACAGGGCCGGCATCGGTCACGAGACGAAGATGCGTGTGCGCGCGGCGCTCGAGGCCAACGGCTATGTAGTTAAGGCGGACAGCCCCGTCACGTCATCGAAGTATCCGCGGGCGCTGTTCATCAAGTACAAGCGCACCTCGATCATGGTGGACGGCAACCCCGAATACACCGCCAAGCTGATGGACGAGGTCAGCCGCTGCTGCAACGAGAACGGCTATGAGCTCGTATTCCAGGTCGCCACGGCGGATACGCTGCCCGAGGTGTTCCAGCGGGCCAACCGCGAGCAGTTCGTGGGCGTCATACTGCTCGGCACGGAGTTTACGGACGAGGATCGTCCGCTGCTCAAGCAGATCCGCAAGCCCATCGTGATTATCGACAACGACCTCGTCAAACTGCCGATCACCAGCGTCTGCACACATACCTGGAATTCCATGCGCCGCAAGGTGGACTATCTGGTCAGCCGGGGCCACACGCGCATCGGTTATCTCAGGAATCTGCGGGAGACGAGCATCTGTCAGCAGTGCTTCCGCGGCTACCAGGCCGCCATGGCCGAGCACGGCCTGCAGGTGCGGGACGAGGATGTATTTTTTGTGGAGCCCAGCCTCGAGGGCGCCTACGAGAGCATGAAGAAGCTGCTGGCGCGCGGCATATCGCTGCCCTCCGCGCTGGTGTCGAATACGGACTGCCTTTCTCTTGGCGCCATGCGCGCGCTTCAGGAATACGGCGTGAAGATCCCCGAAAACGTCTCCATCATCGGCGCCGACAACATCTCTAGCTGCACGCTCTACTCGCCGCAGCTGACCACCTGCGACGTCTTCCCCAAGGACATCGGCAAATGGGCGGTGATGCTGCTCAAGGACCAGGTGGAAAACCCCGACGTGCCGGTCATACGGCTGCGGGTGGAGACCCGGATCGTCGAGCGGGAGAGCGTTTGCGACATCTCCGAGCACGTGCCTTTTGAACGGACGGGCGTGGAGACGGTCGTCGGATGAGCGCAGCGGGTGAATGGCGGTCGGCCAGGGCCATAGGAGGTTCATCAGGTGAACGACCGTTCATTCGCCGCAGGCGGCATCGTGTTCACATCAGTTTCAGCGCTGATCTACGGCATGCTGCCCATCATGACCAACCTGTCCTTTCGGGCGGGCGGCAACGCTGAGACATTCAACCTTTTCAAGAGCGCCTGGGCTATCCCGGTCTTGGGCGCGATCCTCATCGTCAAGCGACAATCGATCAGGCTCCCGAGGCGGCTCGCGGGCTGGATGGTGCTGGCCGGCGTCATGGGAAAGGGGATCACCTCGCTCCTCCTGTACGTCAGCTACAACACCATTTCCAGCGGCATGGCGACGACGCTGCACTTTCTGTACCCAATTTTCACCGCGATACTGGGCAGACTGATCCTGAAGCGGGGCCTGCCGCGGTATAAGTGGCTGGCGCTCATGGTCGCGTCGCTCTCGGTGGCGCTGCTCGTGGACGCCTCCGGCGGCGGGGATCCCTCCGGCATCGCCTGCGCGACGGCTTCCGGCGCGGTGTACGCCGCCTACATCCTGATGGTGGATGTCACGGGCATCGCGGTCCTGGACCCGCTGGTATTCGCGTTCTATCTGGCCGTCAGCGGCGCCGGGTTCTCCATGGTCTACGGGCTTTGCACCGGAACGCTGCGCTTCGGGCTGTCCGCCGACGCCCACCTGTACATGGCGCTGGCGGCGGTGAGCACGTCCATCGCCGCCGCGGCGCTGCTCCAGCAGGGCATCCGCCGGCTGGGCGGCGCAACTGCCGCGATATTCAGCCTGTTCGAGCCGGTGAGCAGCTGCGTGTTCGGCGCGCTGTTCCTGAGCGAGCGCATGTCCGCTCGCGCCATGGCGGGGATCGCGCTGATCCTCGGGGCGGTGCTCTATATGATCGTTTGTGACTACAGGACCCAGCGGGCGAGGTTGGCGGATCGATGAACGGTGACAGGCTGACGGGCCGGCAGCGCCGGCAGGTCGTGTGGATGTGCGCGGCGTTCCAGCTGTGCATGGGCATGCACAGCGCGTTGAAGGGCATCGTGCTGCCGATGATCATACAGGCCCACGGCATCAGCTACACGCTGAGCGGCATGCTGCTTACGTCGAGCACCGCGGGCTACCTGGCGGGCTCGCTGCTCTGCGAGCGGCTGGGCGTGACGCTGGGACGCATGCGGGTGCTGCTGCTGTCGCTGGGGGTCATGGCCGCCACGTCGGCGCTGATCGCGCTGAACGGCGCCGTCGCCCTCTACATCCCACTGTTCATGCTCAGCGGCATCTGCTACGGCGCCGTCGAGTGCCTGACCACGGCGGTCATCCAGTACTGGTGCCCGGAGGACGCGGACGCGCTGGTCTCCACCGCGTTCAGCGCCTACTGCCCCGGCGCCGCCCTGGGGGCGTTGCTGACGGGACTGCTCTGGCTCGCCGGCGCATCCTGGCAGCTCAGCTACTGGGCCTGCGGCGGCATCTGCCTGGGGTGCCTGGCCGCCTGCGCACGGGTGCGGCTGCCGGACGACCGCGGCGGTCGGCAAACGGGCTACAGCCTCCGCGGCATCGGAGCGCTCCGGAGCTATCCGCTGTTCCTGCTGGGCTGCGCGGGCATGTTCCTGTTCTCCGGCGCGGAAAACGCCAGCTACTCCTGGCTGCCCACCTTCTTCAAGACCGGCGCGGACCAGAGCTTCTGGACCACCTGCCTGCTGTCGATGGAGCTCTACGCCGCGATATTCCTGGGGCGGCTGGTGTTCGCGCGGCTGACGAAGCGCGTCAACGGCTCCGTGCTGGCGGTCGCCTCCTGCCTGGCGGCGATGCTGGTGCTCTGGAACCTCGGCCACATCCGCACCTATGTGGCGGCGATCGCCGTATTCGGCATCGCGATGTCGTCGATCTATCCGCTGCTGATCTCCACGGTGAGCCGCCTGTGCGCCCACCCGCTGACCTACTCGGTGCTGTTCCTGGCCGTTGGCATCGGCAACCTGAGCGTCAACAGCTCCATGGGCGGCATCGCCGACTGGTTCGGGGTCGGCGGGAGCCTGCGCTTCTGCGGCATAC
>JAFWBZ010000111.1 GCA_017537105.1 Clostridia bacterium
CAAGCCCCATCGCCTGCTGCTGCTGGGCGGCGCGCTCATCATGTTGATCTCGGCCTTCGGCCCGATGATGCACGAGCGCTACGTCTTCCCCGCCATGCTGCTGCTGGCGCTGGCCTTCTGCTTTGACCGCGACCGGCGCATACTGATCTCGCTGGCGGTACTGACGGCCACGCTGTTTCTGAACGAGGTGCTGGTGCTCCAGGGCGGCATGACCGCGGCCAACTTCGGCCACCTGCAGGACAGCGAAAACTGGCTCAACCGCCCGCTCTCCCTGCTGGCGGTGCTGAACGCGCTGTTCGTCGCCTGGACCGCCTTCGATCTCTGCGTCCGCGGCCACGTGGTGCCGCTCATCGCCCGACGACCAGAGGCGGAGCCCGCAGGCGCGCGCACGCTGGCCGAGCCGGCGAACCACCGCCTGCGCCTGCGCCGCGTCGATTTCCTGCTGATGGCCGCCGTTACCGCCGTCTACGCGGTGCTCGCCTTCGTCAACCTGGGCGTGACCGACGCGCCCCAGACCGGCTGGATCTCCAGCGTCTCCGGGGAATCCGTGGCGTTCGATCTGGGCAGCACCGAGACCTTCCGGATGACCTACTACGGCGGCATCTGCAATTCCACGTTCACGGTGGCGCTGTCGGACGACGGCGAGACCTGGACGGACGAGGTGTGGGCCCGGTACAACCAGGGGGAGATCTTCCGCTGGCTGTGGTTCGTGCCGCTGGATGAGAACATGAATTCACTGCCCAACGGCGACGCACGCAGCGCAGGCTTCACCTGCGCCTCGGCGGGCGACGCCTTCCCCATGCAGACCGCCCGCTACGTGCGCCTCACCGCGCAGTCGGCCGGGCTGAACCTGCTGGAGGTGGGCTTCCTGAACGCGGACGGCGAGCCGCTGCCCATCGCAGACGTGGCCCAGGCCGGCCAGATTCCGGAGCTCGCCGACGACGCGCACCGGCTCGTCGACGAGCAAAGCAGCGTGCCGGAGCGTCCGAGCTACCTGAACTCCACCTACTTCGACGAGATCT
This sequence comes from Clostridia bacterium, assembly GCA_017537105.1. Lineage (GTDB taxonomy): Bacteria > Bacillota > Clostridia > Christensenellales > Aristaeellaceae > UBA2862. The sequence goes on from JAFWBZ010000111.1 coordinate 1,023, forward strand.
ACCACGCGCGCACCGCCTACGAGCATCTGCACGGCATGAACACCTACGAGTGGACCCACCCGCCGCTGGGCAAGGTGTGGATGATGCTGGGCGTGCAGCTGTTCGGCATGACGCCCTTCGGTTGGCGGTTCATGGGTGCGCTGTCCGGTGTGCTGATGCTGCCGCTGATGTACCTGCTGGTGAAGCAGCTGACGAAGGACACGAAGCTCTCGATGATCGCCATGTGCCTGCTGGCGCTGGATTCAATGCACTTCACCCAGACCCGCATCGCCACCATCGACTGTTTCGCGGTGTTCTGGATCATGCTGATGTACCTGTTCATGTTCCGCTACTGCCAGATGAGCTGGAACCGGGAATCCCTGGGGCGCACGCTGGTGCCGCTGGGGCTGTGTGGCGTCACGATGGGCATTGCCTGGGCGACAAAGTGGGTGGGCATCTACGCCTCCGTGGGGCTGGCGGCGATCTTCTTCTGGACGCTGTTCCGGCGCTTGCGGGAGCGGCCATTCCTCCGGGAAAACGACCGCACCTGGCGAAATACCGCCATCACCCTCGCCTTCTGCGTGGCGTTCTTCATCGTCGTCCCGGCGCTGATCTACTACTTCAGCTACTACTGGCACCTGCGTGGCGAGGGAATGAGCGGCTTCGGCGGCATGTTCTCCATGGCCCGCGTGCGGCGCGTGATCCAGATCCAGAAGAACATGTTCAACTATCACGCGGGGCTCGGCGGCGACACCCACTACTTCCGCTCCCCCTGGTACCAGTGGCCGGTGATCTGGTGGCCGATGTGGTACTACTCCGGCACGGCCTACCTGCCCGAGGGCACGATCTCCTCCATCAGCTGCATGGGCAATCCCGCGGTGTGGTGGTTCGGGCTTGCTGCGCTGATCTACGTGTTCGTGCGCGTCTGCCGGGACCGCCGGGCGTCAGTCCGGCACATGCTGGTGGTCATCGCCTTTGCTTCGCAGTTCCTGCCCTGGGTCATCGTGCCCCGATCCACCTTCATCTACCACTATTTCGCCTCGGTGCCCTTCATCATCGTGGCCTCGGTGCTGCTGCTGGACGACCTGCGAACGCGGTCCCAGACCGCCTTTGAGGTCACGAGCTGCGTGCTGCTGGCCGCAGCGGCGCTGCTGTTCGGGCTGTTCTACCCGCTGGAGAGCGGCTTGCCCTGCTCCCGCGCCTACGCCAGCCACCTGCGCTGGTTCAAGTGGTACAACTACTGACGACCTCTCTCCCGGCATTCTTACCGTTCGGAGGTGTAACCATGCTCGCATTCATCCACAGCTGCGGCCTGTCCGGCATCGAGGGCTTCCCGGTGGACGTGGAGGTCAACCTGGCCCACGGGATGCCGATGTTCGAAATCGTAGGGCTGCCGGACGCCTCGGTGAAGGAATCCCGGGAGCGCGTGCGCGCGGCGCTGAAAAACAGCGGCTTTCCCTTCCCGGCGGAGCGCCTGACGGTGAACCTGGCCCCGGCCGATCTGAAGAAGGAGGGCCCCTCCTACGACCTCCCCCTCGCCCTCGGGATCCTCGCCTGCATGGGCACGCTCGGGCAGGAGGCCCTGCAGGGCGTGATGGTCTTCGGCGAGCTCTCGCTGGATGGCTCCGTACGCCCGGTGCGCGGAGCGCTGCCCATGGTCATCTCCGCCCGGGAGCACGGCGTGCGGCAGGTCCTGCTTCCCGCCGCGAACGCCAACGAGGTCAGCTGCATCGAGGGGCTGGAGATCTTCCCGGTCGACACCCTGTGCGCCGCGGTGCGCCACTTCACCGGAGAACTGCCCATCCCCGCCATTCAGCCCGTCGCCTACCAAACCCTGATCAGCCGCCGCCAGCACGCGGAGGACTTCTGCCACGTCAAGGGCCAGACCCAGGCCAAGCGTGCGCTGGAGATCGCCGCCGCCGGAGGCCACAACGTGTTGATGATCGGCCCTCCGGGCAGCGGCAAAACGCTGATGGCCCGCTGCATGCCCACCATCCTGCCGGACATGACCTTCGAGGAGGCGCTGGAGGCCACGCGCATCCACTCCGTCGCGGGCACCGTCCCGGAGCAAGGCCTGCTCACCGAGCGCCCGTTCCGCTCGCCGCACCATACCGCCTCCTACGCCTCGCTGATCGGCGGCGGGCAGAATGCACTGCCGGGCGAGATTTCAAAGGCACACAACGGATGCCTCTACCTGGATGAGCTGCCCGAATATCGCCGCGATGTTCTGGAGGCGCTCCGGCAGCCCATGGAAGACGGCTTCGTAACCATCACCCGCGTGAACGCCCAGAGCACCTATCCGTCGCGCTTCATCCTCGTCTGCTCCATGAACCCCTGCCCCTGCGGGCACCTGGGCAGCCGGACGCAGCAGTGCCGCTGCACGCCCAACGAGATCCGCCGCTATCTGAACCGCATCTCCGGGCCGCTGCTGGACCGCATCGACATGCACATCGAGGTCGAATCCATCCCGCCGGAGAAGCTCTCGGAGACCACGCTGTCCGAGGACAGCGCCCACATCCGCGAGCGGGTGGTCCGGGCCCGGGAGGTCCAGGTCCGCCGCTACGCGGGCACCGGCCTGCACTGCAACACCGATCTCAACGCCCGGACCCTCGCCGGCGCCTGCCGGATGAAGCCGGAGGCCCAGGCGCTGCTGCTGGCCTCCACGGAAAGTTTGAAGATGTCCAACCGCGCCTACACCCGCATCCTCAAGGTTGCCCGCACCATCGCCGACCTGGACGGATACGACGTCATCGGCGAGGAGCAGATCGCCGAGGCCGTGCAGTACCGCACGCTGGACCGGAAGTATTGGGGATAGTGGAACAAAGAGAATCGTCCCTGCGTGTTGCGGGCAGTGGACACTTTTACTATACGCCTGAATCATGTGAAATAGTCGTTGATTCACTCAAA
>JAFWBZ010000112.1 GCA_017537105.1 Clostridia bacterium
AATGATACGGCCTTGCGGTCAAAGCGCAGTTCGTTGCCGCCCTCGTCGGTGATGACGATCTCATCGCCCTGTAAGCCTTGAAGCTCGCCCCGGAACTCCTTCTGCCCGTTCACCGCGCGGTAGGTCTTGAGCTCCACATCGGTGCCCTCCGCCCGCTCGAAATCCCGCTCCGTCTTCAAAGGGCGGTCCGCGCCGGGCGAGGAGACCTCCATGTAGTCGTATTCCACCCGCTCCACCAGCGGCAGGATTCTGCGGTGGAAGGCCTCCAGGTCGTTCAGCGCTATGCCCTCCGGCCGATCAACATAAAAGCGCAGGAAATGGCCGGTCGGCTCCTTTACGAGCTCCACATCGACCAGCTCAACCTGCATCTCCTCTGCGATCCTCTGTGCGATTTGCTTGGCTTCCCTGACCGGCATTGAATGCCCAGGCATTGAACCCCTCCAAATATCATTGTGTGCCCTGGTCGCGCTTCCCCGTGCAGGGGCTTCGAACCGCGCAGCAAAGATTAATTCCTTCGCCCGCGAATCAAAAGCGTCTCCAAAAACACGCCGCCGAAAATCGGCGGCAGCTGCGAGCAATCATCCCTTCGACTGCTCCATCCATGAGACCGTCCCCAGGCGGGGCCCGTCCGGCATGGGAGAGACGTCAGCTCAGAATGTGCCGGACATGATCTACCGGATTTCATTATAGCACGAATTTCCAAGGAATACAACCGGGTTTTCCGCGAAAATCGCGTCGAATCCCGGGGATTTGCATTATATTAACGCAATTTGGAGCCCTTTTGTCGTTCAATCCTCCAGCCGGAGGTGCTCGATCATCGCACCGAGGCTGCGCAGCTTCTGGTCAAAGCGCTCATAGCCGCGCATCAGGTGCCCGATGCCGGAAATCTCGGTAACGCCGTCGGCCATCAGCGCGGCGATCACGAGCGCAGCGCTCGCGCGCAGATCGGTGGCGCTGACCCGGGAGCCCACGAGGCCCTCCACGCCGGTGATGATGGCGGTGGTCTCGATGACGCGTGCATTTGCGCCCATCTTGCGCAGCTCGTCCAGATAGCGGAAGCGGGACTCGAAGATCGTCTCCGTGACGATGCTGGTGCCGTTGGCCACGGTCAAGAGCGCCGTCAGCGGCTGCTGCAGGTCCGTGGGAAAGCCCGGATAGCCCTGGGTCTTGACGTTCACGGGGCGGAAGTTCTGATTGGAGCGCACGCGTATGCGGTCGTCCTCGGTGGTGATGTGCACGCCCATCTCCAGCAGCTTGGCGGAAAGCGCCTCCATGTGCGTGGGGATGGCGCCGGTGATCACCACGTCGCCGCCCGTGGCGGCCGCGGCGATCATCAGCGTGCCGGTCTCAATCTGGTCCGGCACCACGGTATAGTTCGTGCCGTGCAGATGCCGCCCGCCGCGAATGCGGATGACATCCGTGCCCGCGCCCTTCACGGACGCGCCCATCGCGGACAGGAAGTTGGCCAGATCGACGATGTGGGGCTCCTTGGCCGCGTTGTGAATGCTGGTCGCGCCGGATGCGGACACCGCGGTGAGCATGCTGTTCACCGTCGCGCCGACGCTGGGCATCTCGAGGAAGATGTCGCCGCCGGTCAGCTCCTCGGCGCTGGTGACCAGCACGCCGCCCTTGGTATCGACCGTCGCCCCGAGGGTCTCCATGCCCTTGATGGTCTGGTCGATGGGGCGCGCGCCGAGATCGCAGCCGCCTGGCAGCGGCACCTCCGCCCGCTTGAATATGCCCAGCAGCACGGGCGCGAAGTAATAGGACGCGCGCATGCGGCTGGCCAGCTCGTAGGGCGGATCGTACTTGTCCACCTGACGGGGATCGATGCGGAGCACGTTGTCGTTGAACTCCACCTCGGCACCCAGATACCGGAGCATCTCGATCAGCACGTGCACGTCGTTGATGTCCGGCACGTTCTCGATGACGGACGGGGAATCCGCCAGCAGGGCAGCGGGAATAATGGCCACCGCGGCATTCTTGCCGCCGGAGACCATGACCTCGCCCTCCAGGCGATTGCCACCGATAATTCTCAGCTTTTCCTTCATATTCGCGCCTTTCGGCTCCCTTCAACACGAACCATCCGTCAGCCTCCGCCGCAGCCCGAACAGCCTGCGCAGTTGCCTCCGCAGCTGCAGCCGCCGGAGCTTCCCGCGCCGCCGGGCCGAATGCCCACGGACCACTTTCCCTCGTAGACGCGCTCCACGGGGCCGCCGCACTTCGGGCAGGTCACCTCGTCGCGCCGGGAAATCGAGGTAAAACTCTCAAAGCGATGATCGCAATTCTTGCATTTGAAGTCATAGATCGGCATAATCCAGCCTCCGATGCGGCGAAAAACCGGATCCGCATTCCCGCCGCACCGTATAATATACCATAGAATGCCGGTTCAGGCAAGTCAATTAACGTGGTTATTACGGTGAAGATTCTGCAAGAACGCTTCGCCCTCCATTGCCAAAGCACCGGGGATATGTTAAAATAGGTTGGGATTGTTTGGGATCAAAGCCCGTTACAAAAGACGCCGGCGGCGGGGATGGGAGTGGTCGCGCTTGTACGAGGAAAGCAGATTCCTCTCTTTTTCCGGGCTGCGGCTGCACTTCAAGGTCGTCCGACCGGACGTGCCGATCAGGAACCGCATGCTGCTTTTGTCCTCCCCGCTGATCAACACCTTCCACTGGCGCAAGCTTCTGCCAGAGCTGGCCGGGCTGGGCTGTCTGGCCGTCCTGGCGGACCTGCCCGGCTTTGGACAGAGCGATCCGGACGCGCCGCAGGGCAACGCCGTGCGCGCCAGCCTGCTCTGGGGAATCCTGGACGACGTGGATCAGTCGCTGAACGCCCCCCTGTCGATGTGGCACCTGGCCGGACACGGCTCCGCATGCCCGGCGATCCTGCGGATGGCTTCGATGTTTCCGGACAGCGTGAAGTCGCAGATCCATATTGCGCCGACCTTCTCCCTTGCGGAGGGCCAGGGGCGCGGCAGCGATCCCGGCCGGTGGTACGACGCGAACATCCTGGACGCGGCGCGCTTCCATCGCCTGATCGAGCACTACTCCGGGTACCCGATGGACGACTACATCGTCGACCGGATGCACCGGCCTCTGATTCGCGCCGGTTCCCGCGACGCCTTCGCGCAGATGCTTCGGCTCGCCGCCTCCCCGCCCCGGGAGGGCATGGGCTTCTGCCCGACGATGGCGCTGGTGGGCGGGCGCGACCCGCTGCTCGACGAGCTTCGCCAGAAGCAGATCCGGCAGCTGCTGCCCGAGGCGGAGACCCATCGGATCGCCTCCGCCGGCCACTTCCCCATGGAGACCCACTCCAAGGCCCTGCGGGACTATCTCCGGGGCTGGATCCGATACAACGATTGACTGCCGCGTCTTTCAATCCTACGCATCGAGAGGTACGATCATGCCAAAGTTGGAACCCTACTCGAGAAAGCTGCCGTACAGCTACCAGCTGGGCGTATTCCCGGCGCTGATGCTGCTGGAGGCCCGGCCGGAGTGCGCCAGCCGCCTGCTTTTGCATCCGCAGGGACTGGAAAACGAGGGCGTGAAAAAGCTGCGGGCGCAGTGCGCGGCGCTGGGCGTCCGGGAGGAGTTGGCGGAGCGGGTGCTGCGGAGGGAGTCGAAGAAGGACAACTGCTTCGCGGGCCTGGTTTTCAACAAGTACGATTGCGCGCTCGATCCGTCGCGCAACCACGCCGTGCTCTGCCAGATTTCCGATGCGGGCAACGCCGGCACGGCCATGCGCTCCCTGCTGGGCTTCGGCATCCGGGACGTGGCCGTGGTGAAGCCCTGCGTGGACGTGTTCGACCCCCACGTGCTCAGGGCTTCAATGGGCGCGTTCTTCAAGCTGCGGGTGCGGGTCTATGACGACTTCGATGCCTACCGCGCCGAGTTTCCGGAGCGTGCGCTGTATCCCTTCATGCTGGATGGCGCGCAGCCGCTGAACGCGGTGGCCCGGGCAGCCCGACCGCCCTTCTCCCTGATCTTCGGCAACGAGCAGACCGGCCTGCCGCCGAAATTCGCGGAGCTCGGCCAGAGCGTGCTGATTCCCCAGTCCGACGAGATCGACTCGCTGAACCTGGCCGTCGCCATCTCCGTCGGAAGCTATATGTTTTTACACGGAAGGGAAGGGCTGCCGGAAGGCGGCGCTTCCTGTGCCAAAGGAGGAAATCCCATTGAATGATCGCATCTACAATCAGACCCGGGAGGCCATCGACGCGCTGCTGAAGGCGGAGCGTACCGGCCTGAACCCGGTGAAGCTGTTGGTGGTCGGCGCGAGCTCCTCGGAGATCGCCGGCGGCGTGATCGGCCATCAATCCACCTACGAGCTGGGCGAGTCGGTCTCCCGCGCCGCCATCGACATGGCCCGCGAGCACGGCTTCGACGTGGCCTTCCAGTGCTGCGAGCACCTGAACCGCGCGCTGGTGATGGAGCGCGCCGCCGCGGAAGCCCGGGGCTGCGAGGTGGTGTGCGTGGTGCCGCAGCCCAAGGCGGGCGGCTCCCTGGCCACCAGCGCGTACCGCGCGCTGAAAGACCCGGTGGTCGTTCTGGCCGTTTCCGCCGACGCGGGTCTGGACATCGGGCTCACGCTGATCGGCATGCACCTGCGCCGCGTGGCCGTGCCCGTGCGGCTGGGCATCGACCGCATCGGCTGCGCCATCGTCTCCGCCGCGCGCACCCGCCCCATGCTGGTGGGCGGCGAGCGGGCCAAATATCAAGACGAATAAACCCGCCCTTCTCACTCGACGTGCCCTGTCCCGCAGCGCTTGGTCCTGCCATCCGCTTTGACGCCCGAATGTCTCTCCGTTACCGACTTCCACGAGGGGGTGCGCGGCATGTTCTATCGAGGCTATTCCATCCTGACATCGCTGGCGCGGCCGGAGGCGATGCCCTCTCCCCGCGCGCTCGGCGCTCCCCGGGCGCTCACGGAGGCCAATGCACAGCGCGCCATGAGCCGGGAATTCCCGGATATGCCGCTGTCCGCCCGGCTGGAGGACCCTGAACGCTACCTGAAGCTGCAGCTGGCGCGCCGACAGGCGCTGGAGGCGCTTCTGCCGGTTCCGGCGGACGATGCCGTTGTGCGCCGGACCGCCGACCTGATCTGCATGATCTGCGAAGAATCCCGATGGTCGGAAAATACGGAGCTCGCGCCCTTTGACGACGATGCGCACCCCGCGATCGACTTCCAGTGCGCCGAGACCGCCATGCTGCTGGCCTGGACGGCCCGGGCCCTGGGCGAGCGGCTGTCCACCCGGGTGGCGGGCAAGCTGTTGTATGAGGTCCGGCGCCGGGTATTTTCGCCGCTTCTGGCCCACGACGACTATCCCTTTATGCGCGGTCGGGGCCGGCGCCCGCTGGCGATTCTCTCGGACATCCTGTTGTCGGCCATGCTGCTGGAGGCCGACGGGCAGCGGCGCGCGGCGATCCTGAAGACATCGCTGCGCCTGATCGACCAGGCCATCGCCAGCCGCTCCGAGCGCGTGGAGCCGCTGGAGGACGCCGCGGCGGACACCGCCGCCGTCACCGACCTGGCGGCGCTGCTGCGCCGCGCGACCCGGGACCAGCTGGATCTGACCCCCACCTACCCCACGCCGGACTGGCTGGACCAGCTGCTGTATCCGTGGCTGGAGGGCGAATTCTTTGCCGATCCCGCCGGCGGCGGCATGCAGCCCCGGCTCTCCGGCGCGGAGCTCTTCCGCGT
>JAFWBZ010000113.1 GCA_017537105.1 Clostridia bacterium
CCGATGGCGTAGCAGTTGCGGCCAAAGCTCGTGAAGCGCAGCAGGAGGAAGAAGAGGATTCCCAGCACGAACATGTACACCACGAGATTGGGGATCGAGCCGAACAGCTTTCCGTTGGCGATCTTCATAAACGCCGAGGCGTTCACCGAGCAGGTCAGCGGATGCGCGTTGGTCAGCTGCTGGCAGATGCCCTTGAGCAGCATGCCCATGCCCAGCGTGATGATGAAGGGCGCCGTCTTCTGGTGGACGATCAGGAAGCCGTTGATGAGGCCGATGATCACGCCGCAGACGATGGCGGCCACGAAGCCCAGCCAGATGGGCAGTCCGGCGTTGATGATCATCACGGCGATGATGCCGCCCAGGCACAGCGTGCCGCCCACGGACAGGTCACACCCGCCGCAGATGACCGGGATGGTGACGCCGAAGGCCACGATCTCCAGGATGGCCGTGGAGCGGAGCATGTCCAGCCAGTTGTAGGAGGTGTAGAAGTTCGTCTTGGGGATCAGCATCAGGATCAGAATCGCCAGGATGACCAGCACGGCCTTCTGCTTGGATACCGCCTTCCAGACCTTTGCGAGGCTGGAGGAAGCCGAAGTATTGTTGTTCATGTCTGCGCCTCCTTACTGTCCCTTGCGGTTGTCGAGCCAGATGGCCACCACCAGCACGAGGCCGCGCATGACCGTCTGCATGTAGGTGGAAAGGCCCAGCATGTTCATGCAGTTGCCCAGCAGCGTGATCAGCACGACGCCCAGCATGGTGCGGATGACGTTGCCCTTGCCGCCGCTCAGACTGGTGCCGCCGATGACCACGCACAGTATGGCGTAGGTCTCATAGCCCTCGCCGCAGGTGGCCGTGGCCACGGTGTTGCGGGCCACGAAGGAGATGGCCGCCATGCCGGACATGAGGCCGGAGATGGTGTAGGCCAGGCGCATGGTGCTCTTCATGTTGAAGCCGGAGAGGAACGCGGCCTCCTTGTTGCCGCCCATCAGGCTGATGGTGCGCCCCCAGATCGTCTTGGTGTGAAAGAAGTAGGCGGCCAGCAGGATGACGATGAACACGATGAGGATAATCGGAATCGGCCCCACGGTTCCGGAGCCCAGCGCGGTGAAGATCGTGTACGGGCGAACGCAGCGCGCGATGCGCAGCGTCTCCGAGTTGGTCAGCAGCAGGCCGATGGCCATGTAGACGGAGCTCATGCCGTAGGTGATGAACAACACCTCCGCCTGGATCATCGCGCCGCAGGCCGTGAGCACCAGGCCGTTGATCCAGCCCATCAGGCCGCCGGCGAGGACGCCGCACAGGATCGCGCCGACCTGGCCTACCACGTCGATCATGTAGATGCTGATGACCGCGCTCAGCGAGATGATGCCCACGACGGAAAGGTCGATGAAGCCGCCGATGATGACGAAGGACATGCCCAGCGCCACGAAGGGCAGCGGCCACAGCTGGCGCATGACGTTGGTGAGGTTGGCCGAGGAGAGAAACTTGGGCTCCACGATGGAGGTCACGATCACCAGCACCACCAGCGCCAGCAGCACCAGGTTGTTGACGATAAACGTGCCGATGTTGTTTTTCTTCGCGTACTGCATATCGTTCCCCCCTTAGCCTATCGCCTTGTCCATGATGGTTTCGGCGCTGACTTCCTCGGGGTTGAACTCGCCGGTGATGCGGCCCTCGCAGATCGTCAGCACGCGGGTGGACATGTTCAGCACCTCGGGCAGCTCCGAGGAGATCATGATGATTGCGCCGCCCTCGGAGATGATGCGGTTCATCAGCACGTAGATTTCGTACTTCGCGCCGACGTCGATGCCGCGGGTGGGCTCGTCGAGGATCAGCACCTCGGGGCTGATCTCCAGCCAGCGGCCCACGATGCACTTCTGCTGGTTGCCGCCGGAGAGATTGCCCACCGTCGCGTTGATGGACGGGGTCTTGATCGCCAGCGCCTCCACCTGGCGATTGGCGATGTCCTTTTCGGAGGAGCTGTCCAGGATGCCCATGTGGGTCAGCCTGTCCAGCGAGGCCATGCTGATATTGCTCTGAACCGAGAAGGGCGTGATGAGTCCCTGGCGCTTGCGATCCTCGGGCACCAGCCCGATGCCCGCGCGCTTGGCCTGCTTGGGCGTGCGAATGGTGATGCTCTGGCCGTGCATGGTCACCTGGTGACCGCGCACCTTGTCCGCGCCGTAGAGCGCCCGGATGATCTCCGTGCGGCCCGCGCCCACCAGGCCCACCAGGCCCAGGATTTCGCCCTTGCGCAGCGTAAAGTTGATGTCGTGCAGCTTGTGGGTGTTCAGGTTTTTGACCTCCAGCAGCACGTCGCCCGCGCAGTGCAATCTCGGCGGATACTCGTTTTCGATGGTCCTGCCCACCATCTTGGCGATCATGTCGGGCCGGGTCAATTCCCCGATGGGCTTCGTGTCGATCACGTGGCCGTCCCGCATGATGGTGACGATGTCGCAGTATTCAAAGATTTCGTCCAGCTTGTGGGAGATATAGATGATGGAGATGCCCTTGTCCCGGAGCTGGTTGATGATGATGCCCAGCTTCCGCAGCTCCTCGCTGGTCAGGGAGCTGGAGGGCTCGTCCATGATGATGAGCTTCGAATCGAAGGACAGCGCCTTGGTGATTTCCACCATCTGCATTTCGCTGGCGCTCAGATCGCCCACCATCGCGTAGGTGGAGATGGTGGAGCCGATGGAGTCCAGCAGCTGGCGCGCCCGCTGGTGGGTGCCGCGCATGCCGTGGGTCTCCTTGAAGCGGCCCAGGAAGATGTTTTCGCCCACCGTCATGGTGTTGACCAGGTTGAATTCCTGGTAGATGATGCTCAGGCCCCGGCGCAGCGCCTCGATGGGCGTGGTCCGCTCGATGGTCTCGCCGTTGAAGATCACCGTGCCCTCGTCCTTTTCGTAGACGCCGGAGAGGATCTTCATGAGCGTGGATTTGCCCGCGCCGTTTTCGCCGACGATGCCGTAAACGACGCCCCGGGGGACTTCAAGTGAAACGTGATCCAATGCCACCACGCCCGGGAAATACTTGCAGACATCCTTGACGACGAGGATGTTATCCGTCCTGTTTTCCAATTGGATACCCCCTTGTGACATGGCGGAGAGGACCGCTCCGGTTCGGGTGCCCGGTCCCGCCGCCCTTGGGTGAAGGCGGCCTGCCGCGACATTTGCCGCAACAAGCCGCCTTGGGTCGTTCAGTCCTGCGAATCCGTCGAAGGACGCCGGATTACCACTCGGGCCAGGGGAAGTTGTCGATGGTGTCCGCGGTCACGACGTCCAGCGCGGTCCAAACCACGTCGCTCTCCAGCTCCTCGCCGTTCATCAGTTTGGTGATGACGGTGAAGGCGTCCTGGGTCATCTGGGAGAAGGACTGGCCGATGCACAGGGCCTGGGTGCCTTCCTTGACCTGCTCGTAGCCGACCATGCAGCCGTCGACGCCGATGACGTACACGCCTTCCATGCCGGCGTTCTTCAGGGCCTCGATGCAGCCGGTGGCGCCGACGTCCCAATGGCAGTACACGGCCTGGATGTCTTCGCCGTACTTCACGATGAAGTCTTCCATGATGGCCAGCGCGTCGTCAGAGGACCAGGCTTCGCAATCCTTGGAATCCAGCATGTTCACGTTGGTGCCCTCGATGGTCTTCACAAAGCCGTCGTGGCGCTTGATCTGGGCGCTGTGACCGGACTGGCCGCCGACCTCAACCACGTTGACGCCGTCCGGGAAGGCTTCCATCAGCGTCTTGGCAGCGACCTCGCCGCACATCACGTCGTCCGTGCCGCACATGGCGTCGCGGAATTCCTTGTCGCCCTCTTCCAGCTCGGAGGAGTACAGCACGACGATGACGCCGGCTTCCTGCGCTTCCATCAGCGCGGGCACGATGGCGGAGGGGTCGGTGGGGTTGATGCAGATGGCGGTGTAGCCATCGGCGATGCACTGGTGAATGGCGCGGTCGCCGTTCTCAGCGTTGTAGTCCTCTTCGAACACCTGCACGGTGAAGCCGTACTCGGGAGCGTACTTCTGGAACTGGGTCCAGGCATAGGCCTGAGAGGCGTTGGACAGGGACTGGGTGATGAAAGCCACCTTGACTTCACCTTCGGCCGAGGCGGTCGCCATCGCGGCAACGGCCATGATCAGCACGAGCATCAGGGCAAAAACTTTCTTCATGGGTGTTTCCTCCTTTTTATTTATCAGCGGAGCTGTTCCGCCAATATTCCGTTCAGCTGACGATTTCGCGCGCCACCTCGGCCGCGCCGATGATGCCGAAATCCTGCTTGAGCTCCGCCATGCGGAACTCCACCAGCTTGTCCACGTGGTTGTACCGGTCAAATTCCCGCCGGATCCGGCCGAAGAGGGTGTCGCCAAAGTGGGTCAGCCCCCCGCCGAACACGAACAGGTTGACGTTCAAAAGCTGGTAGATGTTGAACAGGCAGATCGCGAAGTAGTGCGCCTGGAGATCCAGCGCCTCCAGCGCCACCGCGTCGCCTGCCTGGCACGCGCGGTTCAATTCCACGCAGTCGAGGCCGGGCCCCAGATCCATGAGGGTTTCGCGGCCCTTTGCCAGCCGGCGGATCTGCTCCGGCATATACCGGCCGGAGGCCCAGGACATGAAGCAGCCGCGATTGCGGCAGCCGCACTCCACGCCTTCATCCGGCGTGATCAGCATGTGGCCGCTCTCACCCGCCCAGCCGTAGGTCCCGCGGAAGAGCTGCCCGTTCAGGATCAGTCCGCTGCCGATGCCGGTGCTGGCGGACATGTAGATCATGTGTTTGCTGCCCCGTCCTGCGCCGAAGCGGTATTCCGCCAGCGCCGCAGCGTTGCTGTCGTTGTCGAGCACCACGGGGAAGTCGAGCCGGGCGGACAGGTAGTCCCGCATGGCGAAATCGCGGATGTTCACCATCGCGGAAGTCATACACACATAGCCCTCGTCGTACAGGATGAAGGAGGGCATGCAGATCCCTGCGGCAAGCACCTCGTCCGGCCGGACGCCGCTTTCCGAGAGCAGCGCCTTCATGCCCTCGATCAGCTGATCGGAAAAGGCCGGACCGTCCGCCTCAATGTCGGTGGGGTGCTGGATGCGGCCCACCAGCCGGTCCGCGTCGTCAAAGAGGCCGTAGGCCACCTTGGTCCCGCCCGCGTCGATGCCAATACGGTAGGATTTCATCCGTGCAATCACTCCCGGTTGAGCGCACGCCGCACAGGCGGCAATCTCAATTGAATTGCCACAAGTATAGCATTAATTCTGTAACGTGTCAATAACAGAATTTTGCTTTCGCAATTTTTTTACTTTCTTTCGAAAGCTGGATGCCCGAAACAAACGCAAACCGGCACAACCCACGTCAGTCCGCACGGTACACGCGCACGTTGGCCTGCCGGAGCATTTCCACGGATTCGGCGCGGATGCTGCTGTCGGTGATCACCGCGCGCACGCCTCCCGGTATGGCCAGCGGGACGGTGCTGACCCGATCAAACTTGCTGCTTTCCGTCACGGCGATGACGTTTTCCGCCTGTCGCGCCATGTCGCGCACGGCCTGTGCGCGCAGGTGGTTGTTGGACATGAAGCCCAGACGCTCCGACCAGCCATCGACGCCGATGAACAGCTTGTCCACGAAGAATTGCTCGGCGCAGGTCCGCAGCACGGGTCCGACCATCACCTGGGCGTCGTTCTGGAAGTCGCCGCCCAGCAGCACCACGTGCGCGCCGTCGATCCGGCGGATATAGCTGGCGATGAAGGCGCTGTTGGTGATGATGATGGTTCCCGGCTTGGTGTGGGCGATTTCCTCCGCCAGCAGCGCGCAGCAGCTGCCGTTTTCGATCATCACCGTCTCGCCCACGGAGACCAGCTTCGCCGCTTCGCGGGCGATGCGCTGCTTCTCCTCATAGTGGAAGGCCAAGCGATTGTTGATATCGTCGTTGCCGCCGAAGACGGCATAGCCGTGCTCCCGGCGAATGACGCCCCGGCGCTTCAGCTCGTCCAGGTCCTTGCGCACGGTCACCGAGGAGACGCCGAGCTCCCTGGACAGCGCCGCGACCTCCAGCTTGCCGTGCTCAGACAACAGCTGCAATATGGTGTTTTCCCGCTTGTTCATGTGTCATTCTCCCCCTTGATTCGAGTATAACACAGTTTTCTTTCATTCGCAAGAGAAAACCGCCATGACTGCTTTTTTCCCGGCAGCCCGTGGGAAAGCCGATCGCAGGGAAATGCCGTATTTTTCAGAAGGAGCGGCGTCTCAGCGCAGCGCCTCCTCCAGCGCCCGGTACATCACGGCCTTGTCCGGCTTGCGGCCCGTCCACATTTCGATGTTCAGCGCGGCCTGGTTGATCAGCATGCCCGCGCCGGTGGCGCAGGGAATGCCGCGGCGGCGCATCTCGCGGATCAGCGCGGATTCCGTCGGATTGGGGATGACGTCCTGGACGAACATGGTCGGCCGGATGGTGTCGAGGTCGATGTTCGGGATGTCGTCCACGTTCGGATAGAGGCCCACGGAGGTGGCGTTGACCACGATATCCGCGTCGGCCGGCACGGCGAAGGGGCCGTCCCAGTCCACGTAGGTGACCTTCGCCCGGGTGTTCCGGTTCAGGATCTCCACCAGGGCGTCGCCCAGCGCGCGGTCCTGACGCCGGTTGACGATGACGATCTCGCCCACGCCGGCAAGCCCCATCTCGACGCAGATGGCCCGGGACGCGCCGCCCGCGCCAAACACGACCACCTTCTTGCCCTTCACGTCCTGTCCGTTGGACTCGAGGGACATCATGAAGCCCTTGCCGTCGGTGTTCTCCCCGAAGAGGCGGCCGTTGTCGTTGACGATCATGTTCACCGCGCCGATCAGCCTCGCGCTCTCGGAGATCTCGTCGAGGTACTTCATGACCTCGATCTTGTGGGGGATCGTGCAGTTGATGCCCCGCATCTTGAAGGCCTTCAGGCCCTTCAGGGCGTCTTCCAGCTTGTCCTTGTCCACGTCCAGCGTCAAAAAGTGCCAGCGCTCGAGACCCATCGCCGCAAAGGCGGCGTCCTGGATCACCACGCCCGGGTTTTCCGCCACGGGCTGCCCAAACACGCCGACCAGATGGTCCAGATAGTTTTGCTCCTTCATCGCTTTCCCCTCCATATCCACATCGCTTTGCAGATCGCCCCGCCGGGTCGAAAAACAGCCGCGCGACGCCCTGCATGCCGCCGCATTGTCTGTGTACTATTTTACATTCTTTTCACCTTTC
>JAFWBZ010000114.1 GCA_017537105.1 Clostridia bacterium
CCAGCGCCTCGTCCGCGCCGACCACCACCTGGTCGCCCTCCATGGCGTAGTAGGTGTTGCTCAGGGAGACCGCCAGGCAGCCGCCGTCGGCGAGGGGCAGCACGTAGGTGCTCCGGTCCACGTCCTCGCGCAGCGCGCCGTCGCGCACGCAGGTCGCCTCGAGGCCCTCCGCGCCGATTTGGGCCGCCTCGGTCACCGGCTCCACCAGCTCCCCGGCGAGCTGCTGAACGACCTCCTCCGCCGTCCGGTCCGCGTAGCGCGCCACGTCCAGCGAGATGCCCTCCAGGTCGCCCACGCCGCTCAGGCCCTCTTCCTCCTCGCCGAAGCTGGCGAAGGAGAAGGCGCGCAGGTCGTAGTCCAGCGCGTAGCCCAGCGCGCTCTCGAGGTGCACGATCTGGTCCGCCTCCGCGGTCTCCGCGGCGCCGATCAGCGGCACGGGCAGCCAGCCGAACTCCTGGTACTGGGTGATGGGCAGCCCGTTCCAGCGCACGTAGTCGCTGACGGACCGCAGCATCGCCTCCTCAGAGGCCTCCGCGATGTTTTCGAGCTTCCTGACCAGCCCCTCGCGCGCGCCGAAGATGCGCTCCACGGCCGCGCCGTAGTCCTCGCCGTCCTCGACCCACTCGGCGGAGACCACCTCGAAGTCCTCTCCCGCCGCCTTCAGGTGCAAAAGGCCGGGCACGATGCCGCCGCTCTGCAGCACCAGCGTGGTGTTCAGCAGGTTGTAGTTGAACAGGCTGAACTCGCCCCACACCCGGATGTCCTCCGGATCGGCGTCGTCGGTCTCCAGCACCACCGGGCAGGGAATGGCCACGTCGGCCTCCCCGAAGTATCCGGCCTGGGTCTCAAGCAGATAGTCGCAGATCGCCGCCATCATCGGCTCGTCGCCCTGGTAGACGTAGGCCGGCAGGGCGGTCTCCTCCGCCAGTGCGGCGGACAGCAGCATCGCGAGCGCGAGCATGAGCACAAAACACCTTTTCATCTTTCCGACTTCCTTTCTTTCGTTCTTCCCGATCTTGGACGCCCCGTTTCCGGAAAAGGTTCCGGTCACAGGCCGTACAGCTCCCCGTACTTCCTGGACAGGTACCCGATGTAGTGCCCGGGATCGAAGGGCGCGCCGCAGGCCGAGGCGAAGGCCTCCGCGGGCGTGAGCAGCCGCCCGTGCCGGTGGATCTTCTCGCCCAGCCAGCCGGTGACGCCGGACAGGTCGCCCCGCGCCACGGGGCCCCAGACGTCGATGTCCCGCTCCATGGCCCGCAGCATCTGCGCCCCGTAGGCGCTGCCCAGCGCGTAGCTGGGGAAGTAGCCCAGCAGGCCGCCGGACCAGTGGCTGTCCTGCAGGCAGCCGCGGCGGTCGTCGGGCACCTCGACGCCCAGGTACTTCCGGTACAGCTCGTTCCACGCGCCGGGCACATCCGCGACCTTCAGGTCGCCGGAGAGCATGCGCTTCTCCAGCTCGTAGCGCACCATCACGTGCATGGCGTAGGTCAGCTCGTCCGCCTCGGTGCGGATCAGCGACGGCTCGGCGATGTTCACGCAGCGGTACAGCGTCTCCGCGTCCAGCCCCCGCGTCTGCGCCGGGAAGCAGTCCCGCAGCAGCGGCAGCAGCGCCTCGCAGAAGGGGCGGCTGCGGCCGATCAGGTTCTCGTAGAAGCGGCTCTGGCTCTCGTGGATGCCCATCGAGGTGCCGCCGGTGAGCAGCGTGCGCTCCAGCGACTCGTCGCAGCCCAGCTCGTACAGCGCGTGCCCGCCCTCGTGGATCACGCTGTACAGGCTGTAGGTCACGTGGTCCTCGTGGTAGTGGGTGGTGATGCGCACGTCGTGCCGGCCGAAGCCGCAGGTGAAGGGATGCTCCGTCTCGCCCACGGCGCAGTCGGCCCGGTCGATGCCCATCAGCGCCATCAGCCGGTCGGTGAAGGCGCGCTGCTCGTGCACCGGGTAGACCGCGTGCAGGAAGGGCGCGTCCGGCTTGGGCCGCTCGCCCACCGCCAGGATCACCGGCGCCAGCGACGTGCGCAGCTGCTCGAAGAAGGGGTCCAGCATCGCCATGCTGGCGCCCTTCTCGTACAGATCCAGCAGCACGTCGTAGGCGGGCTTCGAGGCGTCCTTGCGCCGGGCCAGCCGGCGGTTGTATTCGACGATCCTCTCCAGGTACGGCGCGAAGGCCGCGTAGTCGTTCGCGGGCTTGGCCGCGTGCCAGGCCGCGCCGGCCTCCGCCAGCAGCTGCTGGTAGGCCATGTACTCGTCGGCGGGCACCAGGCACACCTCGTCCACGCTCTCCTTCAGCAGCTCCGCCCGGCGGATGTCCCGCCGGTCCAGGCCCTCCCGGTCGGAGAGGATCGCCTCGATCGCCTCCCGGGTCTCCGGCGCGGTCAGCAGCCCGTGCACCACGCCGCCCAGCAGCGCCAGCGTCTCGCCCCGCCCCGCGGCGGAGTTCGCCGGGGCCGCGGTGTCCCCGTCGTAGGTCAGGGTGCCCATGGCCTGCCCGTAGGCCAGCAGCTTCGCTTCCACTTCATCCAGTTTCTTCAGTGCCTCGTTGCGCGTCATCGCATTCTCTCCCGTCCTTCAGTCTTTCCACGCGTCCAGTATCGTCGGCGTGCGGCGCTTGTGCATGTTGCCGCGCTCCCGCCGGGCGATCTTCTCGTCCACTTCGGCGTCGCCGCAGCCGCCCAGGCGCAGGTAATCGTGGATCTGCCGGTAGGTCAGCCCCAGCTTCACCTCGTCCGGCACGCCGGAGAGCCCGTCGTCCGGGGTCTTCTCCACCAGCTCCCGGGGCAGCTCGGGCATGGTCAGCCCCACCTGCATCACCTCCACGCTGGTGAGGGTGCCCAGGGGGTTGAAGTCGCAGGAGGTGTCGCCGTCCTTGGTGCAGTAGCCCACGGTGGCCTCGGACAGGTTGCCGGTGCCGCAGAGGAACGCGCCCAGGGCCTGCGCGATGTAGCGCAGCGTGGTCATCCGCAGCCGCGGGCCCACGTTCACGTCGCTCTCCTTCACGTAGTCCACCGGGAAGAAGTGCGGGTCGGCGTCCGGGTTTTCGTTGGCGTCGATGGCCGCGTGCAGCGCCCGGTGCATTTCGCCGATGTTCACCACCCGGCAGCGGATGCCCAGCGACGCGCACACGCGCTTGCTGTCCTCGAGATCCCGCTGCCTGCCGTCCGGCAGCATCACGCCGTAGACGTTCTCCGCCCCCAGCGCCCGGGCGCACAGCGCCGCCGCCACGGAGGAATCCTTGCCGCCGGAGATGCCCAGCACCACGCGGCGCAGGCCCGCCCCGGTCACAAACGCGCGAATCTTCCCGACCAGGCGCTCCCTGGCCGCCACCGGATCAAACGCATACTCAGCCATTGTGCTTGTCCTCCAGCATCGCCATCTTCATATTGTAGTATTCGGCGGTCATGTCGATGTAGTGCATGTGCGGGTTTTCGAAGCGCTGCTCCTCGTCCCAGATCTCCTGCTCCAGCTGGCGCCGCACGTACTCCGCGATCTGACGCACGCTGGGGCCCTCGCCGGTCCGCACGCCGCCCGCCATCACCTTCTGCTGCCGCTGCTTCACGGTGCAGTCCCGGAACAGCCGCTTCTTCCAGGGGCGCACGGGGTCGATGACCACCAGTCCGGTGCGCACGGCGTCCTCGTCGATGCCCTCCTGGCCGGCGATCAGGTCCGCGAAGGCCTTGCCCTCCTGGTTGTACACGCGGTACACCTGCTTGAGCCCGGGGTTCGTGATCTTCTCCACGGTCTCGGAGATCTTGATGCGCGGCTCGAACCGCCCGTCCGGCCCCGCCACGGCGCACAGCTTGTACACCGCGCCGAACACCGGGTCGGACTTGGCGGTGATCATCCGCTCGCCCACGCCGAAGGAATCGATGCGGCCGCCCTGGTCGAGGATCGAGGTGATGGTGTACTCGTCCAGGCTGTTGGAGACCACGATCTTCGCGTCCGCGTAGCCGGCCTCGTCCAGCATGCGCCGGGCCTCCCGGGACAGGTAGGCCAGGTCGCCGGAGTCCAGCCGGATGCCGTAGTTCTTCGACCGGATGCCCTTTGCGCGCATCTCGTCGAACACCCGGATGGCGTTGGGCACGCCCGCCCGCAGCACGTCGTAGGTGTCCACCAGCAGGATGCAGTTGTCCGGGTACACCTCGGCGAACTTGCGGAAGGCGGTCAGCTCGTCCTCGTAGTACATCACCCAGCTGTGGGCCATGGTGCCGCCCACGGGGATGTCGAACTCCTGCCCGGCGGAAACGGTGGCCGTGCCGGTCACGCCGCCGATGTAGCAGGCCCGCGCGCCCAGCACCGCCGCGTCGTTGTTGTGGGCGCGGCGCGCGCCGAAGTCGGACACCGACCGCCCCTGGGCCGCCCGCACGATGCGGTTGGCCTTGGTGGCCACCAGCGACTGGTGGTTCACCTGGGCCAGCAGCTCCGTCTCGATGATCTGCGCCTGCACCAGGTCCGCCACCACGGTCAGGATCGGCTCGTTGGGATACATGATCGTGCCCTCGGGGAAGGCGTAGACGTCGCCGGTGAAGCGGAAGCTCCGCAGGTACTGCAAAAACCGCTCGTCGAACAGCCCCAGCCCCCGCAGGTACTGAACGTCGTCCTCGTCGAAGTGCAGCCCCTCCAGGTACTGCAAAATCTGCTCCAGCCCCGCGAAGATGGCGAAGCCGCCGTTGTCGGGGTTCCTGCGGTAGAACACGTCAAAGGCCACCCGGCTCGCCTGCTGCTCCTGCAGGAAGTAGCCGTTGGCCATGGTGAGCTCGTACAGGTCCATCATCATGCTGATGTTCCGCTTGTCGAATACCGTGCGCATTTTCATGGGCGATCCCCTCTCTCCTCGCGGCCGTCGCAGCCGTATAATCCCTTTTCCAGAATGTATCGGTAGACCGGCTCCGTCACCAGGTGCCGGAACGCGTGCCCCTCCCGGATCCACCGCCGGATGTCCGAGGAGGCGATCTCCAGGTGGAAGGCGTCCCGGATCCCGATGCGTGCGCCGTAGATCCGCCGCAGCCGCTCCGCCTGCGCCCGCAGCGCCGCGTCCGGCGCGCCGCCCCGGGTGAAG
>JAFWBZ010000115.1 GCA_017537105.1 Clostridia bacterium
CCCGGCCCCCAAGGCCGCGCCTGCCCCCAAGGCTGCGCCCGCCGCCGCGCCCGCCGGCGCCAAGCCCGTGAACGCGCCCATGCCCGGCACCGTGCTGGATGTGAAGGTCTCCGTGGGCCAGAAGGTCAAGAACGGCGACGTCCTGCTGATCCTGGAAGCCATGAAGATGGAAAACGAAATCGCCGCGCCCGCCGACGGCACCGTGGCCTCCATCAACGTCTCCAAGGGCGCCACCGTGAATACCGGCGACCTGATGATTTCCCTGAATTGATCTTCGGGAGGGTTCACGAATGTTCAAAACGAAAAAGAGCAGCGCGACGCGTGCCTTTGCGTGTCTGCTGATCCTGTTTATGCTGCTCGCGGGCTGGGCAATCGCGGAAACCGCGCTCGACGCGGAGGCGCCCGCCCCGGCCGAGGCGGCGGAGCAGGCTGAGGAAGCGGCCGCCGCGCCGGAGTCGGCGTACATGGTCAAGGAGTTCGCCGATCCCGCGGAGGTTGAAGAGGCGGTCGTGGAGGCCAGCCAGCAGAGCGAGGATCCCGAGATCAGCGTCATCCAGGGCCTCAAGAACATCGCCATGAACACGGGCTTCGTCAAGGGCGAGTGGCGGCAGTACGCCATGATCGCCGTGGCCTGCCTGCTTCTGTACCTGGCCATCGTCAAGCAGTTCGAGCCCCTGCTGCTGCTGCCCATCGCCTTCGGCATGCTGCTGGCAAACCTGCCCGCGGCGGGCCTGATGAGCCATCCCACCTTCACCTTCTATGATTCGCTGAAGGACGCGGCGGTGGCCGCCAAGCTGCTCGGCAAGGATGCCTCGGACATCACCTATCGCTTCAACGAGGCCACGGGCCTGATGCAGTACAGCCTGCAGACGGCCAACGGCGGCCTGCTGTACTACCTGTACCACGGCGTCAAGTGGGGCATCTTCCCGCCCATCATCTTCATGGGCGTCGGCGCGATGACCGACTTCGCCCCCCTGATCGCCAATCCCAAGAGCCTGCTGCTGGGCGCTGCCGCGCAGCTGGGCATCTTCCTGACCTTTATCGGCGCGAAGGCCATGGGCTTCTCCGCCAGCGAGGCCGGCTCCATCGGCATCATCGGCGGCGCGGACGGCCCCACGGCCATCTTCGTCACCACCAAGCTGGCGCCCCACCTGCTGGGCCCCATCGCCGTGGCGGCCTACAGCTACATGGCGCTGGTGCCGGTCATCCAGCCCCCGATCATGCGGGCGCTGACCACGAAGAAGGAGCGCGTGATCCGCATGCCGCAGCTGCGGCAGGTCTCCAAGACCGAGACCATCATCTTCCCGATCGTGGTCACCATCATCGTGTCGCTGCTGCTGCCTGACGCGGCCTCCCTGGTGGGCATGCTGATGCTGGGCAACCTGATGCGCGTGTGTGGCGTGGTGGAGCGCATCTCCAAGACCGCGCAGAACGAGCTGATCAACATCGTCACCATCTTCCTGGGCCTGACGGTCGGCGCGACCACCCAGGGCTCCACCTTCCTGACCCTGAACACCATCAAGATCGTGGTGCTGGGCGTGGTGGCCTTCGGCTGCGGCACCGCCGGCGGCGTGCTGCTGGCCAAGCTGATGAACATCATCTCCGGCGGCGGCATCAACCCGCTGATCGGCTCCGCGGGCGTGTCCGCCGTGCCGATGGCGGCCCGCGTGTCCCAGAAGGAGGGCCAGAGGGCCGATCCCGGCAACTTCCTGCTGATGAACGCCATGGGCCCCAACGTGGCCGGCGTCATCGGCTCTGCGGTGGCCGCGGGCGTGTTCATCGCGCTGTTTGCGAAGTAATGATTTAGGCATTGGGCGAAGGGCGCCGGGCGCAGGAAAGCCGGAAGCATGCCGGCCGGGCCCGGTTCCCGTTCCCACATATGGAGGAGATAAAAATGGGTAAAGTCATGATTACTGAGACCATCCTTCGCGATGCGCACCAGTCCCAGGCCGCGACCCGCATGCGCCTGGAGGACATGCTGCCCGCCTGCGAAGTGCTGGACAAGGTCGGCTACTATTCCCTGGAGTGCTGGGGCGGCGCGACGTTCGACAGCTGCCTGCGCTTCCTGAATGAGGATCCCTGGGTGCGCCTGCGCAAGTTCAAGGAGGCCATGCCCAACACCAAGCTGCAGATGCTGTTCCGCGGCCAGAACATCCTGGGCTATCGCCACTACGCCGACGACGTGGTGGACGAGTTCACCCGCCTGTCCATCAAGAACGGCATCGACGTCATCCGCATCTTCGACGCCCTGAACGATCCCCGCAACCTGGAGCCCGCCATCCGCGCCACCAAGAAGTACGGCGGCATCTGCGAGGTGGCCATGAGCTACACCATCAGCCCCGTGCACACGGAGGAGTACTTCGTGAACCTGGCGCTGGAGCTGGAGAAGATGGGCGCGGACAACATCTGCATCAAGGACATGGCGAACCTGCTGCTGCCCTACCGGGCCTATTCCCTGGTGAAGGCGCTGAAGCAGGCGCTGAAGCCCGAGACCAAGGTGCACCTGCACACCCACAACACCGCCGGCACCGGCGACATGACCAACCTGAAGGCCATCGAGGCGGGCTGCGACATCGTGGACTGCGCGCTGTCCCCGATGGGCAACGGCACCGCCCAGCCGGCCACCGAGCCGCTGGTCGCCACCCTGGCGGGCACCGAGTATGACACGGGCCTCGACCTGAACGTCATCACCCAGGCCACCGAGCACTTCCGGGGCGTCGCCCAGAAGCTGCAGGACCAGGGCGTGCTGGATCCCAAGGTGCTGCGCGTGGACGTGAACACCCTGAAGTACCAGGTGCCGGGCGGCATGCTCAGCAACCTGATCAACCAGCTCAAGCAGGCCGGCAAGTCCGACCAGCTGTACGAGGTGCTGGCGGAGGTGCCGCGCGTGCGCGAGGACTTCGGCTATCCGCCGCTGGTTACCCCGACCTCCCAGATCGTCGGCACCCAGGCCGTCATGAACGTCATCACCGGCCAGCGCTACAAGATGTGCCCGAAGGAGAGCCAGGGCCTGATGCGCGGCGAGTACGGCCGCCTGCCTGCCCCCGTGAACGAGGACGTGCGCAAGCTGGTCATCGGCGACCAGAAGGTCATCACCTGCCGCCCCGTGGACGATCCGAGCTATGGCGTGAAGCACCTCGACGAGTTCAAGAAGGAAATGGGCCAGTACTACACCCAGGAGGAGGACGTGCTCAGCTACGCCCTGTTCCCGCAGGTGGCCGAGAAGTTCTTCCAGAACCGCCAGGCCAAGCAGGTCGGACTGGACAACAGCGTGCTCGACAAGAAGAACAACGCGATGCCCATCTGATCTCAGCCAACGCTCCGTGCGCCCGCGCAAGCGGGCGCATTTTTGTGGCCAGACACATTTTGTTGCAAAAATATTTCTAATATGGACATAATAATAACTAAAATATGTAGAATTAACCGTTAGTTAACATCAAAGCGGGCGCAGGATGGTATAATAGGATTGTATCACTGGAATGATGGAGGCGTCTATGGGCAGGAACACGGCAAAGAACGACGGGCTGGACAAGCGCGCGCGCAGCAGGATTGTGCGCAGGCACAAGCGCATCAGGACCGGCCTGGTTTACTTTGCCCTTTTGGCCATATGCATCGGCTGCCTGGTGATGATGCCGTTCATCAACCGCGCGCAGGACAAGCAGAACACCTGGGCCATCCAGCACGGCGGCGTGGAGATCGCGCCCGCTGACGGCGAAGGCACCCCGGAGGACGAGCAGCCCCTGCAGGGCATGGAGTCGGGGGACATCCGCGCCATCACGCTGGAGGACGTTGACGTTCCCACGCCGAGCGCCGTGCCCGTGGAGACGCCGACGCCGGAGGCCACCGAGGCGCCGACGCCCGAGCCCACCGAGGCGCCGCAGGACGTCGCCATCACCGTCACCGCCGCGGGCAACTGCACCTTCGGCGGCGGCCAGAAGCGCGACGCCTACAAGGTGTTCAAGCAGGCGGTGGACCGGTACGGGACCGACTATTTCTTCGAGAAGGTGCGTCCGCTGTTCCGGCAGGACGACCTGACCATCCTCAACCTGGAGGGGCCGCTGACGGACGTCGGCGCGCCGGCGAACAAGGGCGGCAGCTGCTACCGGGGCGACCCGGCGTGGACGGACATCATGACCGGCTCCGGCGTGGAGCTGTGCAGCGTGGCCAACGAGCACATCCTCGACATGGGCGAGGAGGGCGCCCGCCGCACGGCGCAGGCGCTGGACGAGGCCGGGATCGGCCGCTGCGGCCTCGGCGAGGTCTATCACGCCGAGATCCAGGGCGTTCGGATCACTGCGCTGGGCTTTGACCGGTGGAACGACAGCGGAAGCCAGGCCGTCGAGGACGTTCGGCGGGAGCGCTCCGGCTGCGACCTGCTGATCGTCAACGCCCACTGGGGCGAGGAGAAGCGCGGCGAGCCGTCGGAGGAGCTGCGGGCCCTGGCCCACGCCCTTGTCGACGCCGGCGCGGACCTGGTCATCGGCACCCACCCGCACGTCTTCGGCGGCGTGGAGCGCTACAACGGGAAGTACATCTGCTACAGCCTGGGCGACTTCTGCAACGGCGCGGACCTCGCGCCGGCCGACCCGCGGGCCATGATCTTCCAGCAGACCTTCGTAATCACGCCGGGGGACAGCGTCCGCGACGGCGGCATCAACATCCTGCCCTGTCGGATCACCGGCGACGCGCGCAAAAACGACTACCAGCCCACTGTCCTCGAGGCCAGGGAGGGCGCGGCGCTGCTCAAGGGCATCGCCCGCGCGTCGAACCTGGGCGCGGAGACGCTGTGGATGGCGGACAGCTATCCCGAATCCATCGGCCTGATCGCGGGCAGCGGCGCGGCGCCGGAGGAAACGCCGGTCCCGGAGGAAGAGGAGTCGCTGGTCGGCACCGAGTTTGCCGAGCCCGCGGACAACGTCGGCTCGGACTGGGAGGAAGTGGACGGCGCGGACCTGTCGCTGGAGGGCGGCGAAGCGGAGACGCCCGCGGTGTGACGCCGCGGCGATACGGCGGCCGGGCGGCATTTGCGCCCGGCCGCCTGCATTTTGGCGAAGATGTCTCCGGATTTTACCTGTACGGGCTGTTCAGCTTCGGAGAATCATGCTATAATCAATGTATCATTCTGGCAGTATCAGCGCCGGCGCGTCCGGCGGGGGAGGACAGATTATGGAAAACATGGAGAGGCGTCCCGCGAATTTCATCGAGGAGTTTGTGGAGCAGGACCTGGCCAGCGGCCGTGTTGACCACGTGCACACCCGCTTTCCGCCGGAGCCCAACGGCTATCTGCACATCGGCCACGCCAAGGCGCTGTGCGTGGACTTCGGCATCGCCGAGAAGTTCGGCGGCACCTGCAACCTGCGCTTTGACGACACCAACCCCACCAAGGAGGAGACCGCCTTCGTGGAGGGCATCCAGCGCGACATCGAGTGGCTGGGCTACAAGTGGGACAAGCTGTACTTCGCCTCGGACTTCTTCGACCGGCTGTATGAGATCGCGAAGGACATGATCCGCCGCGGCGTCGCCTACGTGGACGACCAGACGCCGGAGGAGATGCGCGCCAACCGCGGCACGCTGACCAAGCCCGGCGTGAACAGCCCCTGGCGGGACCGCCCGGTGGAGGAGAACCTGGACCTGTTCGAGCACATGAAGAACGGCGAGTTCGAGGAAGGCAGCCGGGTGCTGCGCGCCAAGATCGACATGGTCAACCCCAACGTGCTGCTGCGCGACCCCACCATGTACCGCATCAACCGCCACAGCCACCATCGCACAGGCGACAAGTGGTGCATCTACCCGATGTACGATTTCCAGCACCCCATCCAGGACGCCATCGAGGG
>JAFWBZ010000116.1 GCA_017537105.1 Clostridia bacterium
CATGGGAGGTGAACACGGAAATGACTGAATACAAGGTTCTCAGGACCAGTTTGCGCGACGCTGAATCGGAGCTGAACCGACTCGCGGCGGACGGCTGGCGGGTGATCTCGACCGCTGTGGTCAGCGGAATGAGCTTCACCGTCGGAACCACGCCCATGATCATCACACTGGAGCGCAACCAGTAAAGCCCGGCCCCGGAAACTCCCCGCGAGTTTCCGGGGCGTTTTCATTGCGGTCTTAACGTGAAACGGTTTACACCGCGTGGAAACTCTGCTATATTATTCAAAAAGCGCTGCAAGGCATGCGCCGCAGAGCGACGTGCGCTGCAAAACCCGTTGCCCCGCTCTGCCGGTGGACAACGCGGCATTCACAGACCTCAAGCAATCGGTTCATGGGGCATCCACAACGCGGCGTTGTAACGCAGGGCGAGGTCGTTTTTCAATGGCAGCACGCCATCGCCGTACAGTGCTGCGCAGCGAAGCAGATTCCTTCGGAAATTAACACAGCACGCCTTGACTTTATCGTGCTAACGTGATAAATTAATAAAGCAATCTGTCGAAACGGAGGTTCCGAAGCCATGAAGTCATCCGACTATTTGATGAAGCGGGAGGAGCGCGTGCTGTTTGCGCTCCGCGCGCTCTATCAGAGCTATGGCTATACCCAGTACAAGATGGGCAAGTTTGAGGAGTATGACCTCTACGTGCGCAACAAGGACTTCCTGGTATCCGACGGCGTGATCACCTTTACGGACACGGACGGCCGGCTGATGGCGTTGAAGCCCGACGTCACCCTTTCCATCATCAAAAACACCCGGGACGCCGACAGCATCGTCCAGAAGGTCTACTATTCGGAAAACGTCTATCGCATCTCCGGTTCCACGCGGCAGTTCAAGGAAATACTGCAGACGGGGCTCGAGTGCATCGGCGACGTGGACCTGTACAGCCTGTGCGAGGTGATCGCGCTGGCGGCCGAGAGCCTCGACGCCATCGACGGTGAAAACGTGCTGGAACTCAGCCACATGGGCGTCGTCTCGGCGCTGGTGGGCCAGCTCGACCTGGATCCGGACGTGCACGAGCAGGTGCTGCACTGCATCGGCGAGAAGAACGCAGACGGCGTTCCAAAGCTGTGCCCCGACGGGGACATCGGCGGCGTACTGGCCCTGGTCAACGCCCACGGCGCGCCGGGGTCCGTCATCTCCGCCCTTCGACCCTTCTGTACGCAGGGATTGGCCAAGGCCGCGCTGGACGAGCTTGAGACCGTCTCCGCCATATTGGCGCAGCAGGGACACGCCGGCATCCAGCTGGATTTCTCCATCGTCAACGACATGAACTACTACAACGGCATCGTGTTCCGAGGCTACATTCGCGGCATTCCCGCGGGCGTGCTCTCCGGCGGCCAATACGACAAGCTGATGCAGCGCATGGGACGGGATGCCCGGGCCGTGGGCTTCGCAATCTACATGGACCTGCTGGAGCGACTGGGCGGCGAAGTCCGGCCCTACGACGTGGACACCGTGCTGCTGTACGACGACGGTGCGGACGTGCCGAGGCTCGCGCAGACCGTCCGCCGCCTTGCGCAGGCGGGACGCAGCGTTACCGCGCAGAAGGCCGTCCCGGAGAAGCTGAAGTATCGTCAACTCCTGAAGTTCAGCGAAGGGGGGCTGGAAATCCTTGAAAGCCATGATTAACGTCGCGCTGCCCAAGGGCCGGCTGGGTGAAAAGGTCTACGGCATGTTCGCCGCCGCCGGCTATGAGTGCCCCTCCATCCTGGAAAACAACCGCAAGCTGATCTTTGAAAACGCGGACGCCGGCGTGCGCTACTTCTGGGTAAAGCCTTCGGATGTGGCGATCTACGTGGAGCGCGGCGCGGCAGACATCGGCATGGCCGGCAAGGACATCCTGCTGGAGTACGCACCGGACGTGTACGAGCTGCTGGACCTGAATGTCGGCCGATGCCGCATGGCAGTGGCGGCGAAGCGGGATTTCCGGGACGACACCGAAAAGACGCTCCGGGTCGCCACAAAATTCACGATCATTGCGCGCCGCTACTACGCCGGGCTGGGGCGGGACATCGACATCATCCACCTGAACGGCTCCATCGAGCTGGCCCCGATCCTGGGCCTGTCGGATGTGATCGTGGACATCGTGGAGACCGGCAAGACGCTGCTGGAGAACAACCTGGAGCCTCTGGAGACCATCGTGCCCATTTCGGCGCGGCTGATCGCCAACAAGGCCAGCTTCAAATTCAACTCGGATGCCATCGAAGCGATTGCCCGGGGATTGAAAGGACAGGTCAAAGATTATGATTAGAATCCTGAAGTGCGGAGAGGTGGACAACGCCGAGATCTTCGCCCGCTCCGTGCCCGAGGTGGACGTGCAGAAGATCGTCTCCGACATCATCGCGGACGTGCGCGCCCGGGGCGACGCGGCGCTGTACGACTACTGCGAGAAATTCGACCGCGTGAAGCTGGACCGCCTCGAGGTCTCCGCCGAGGAGATCGACGAAGCCCTGCGCGCGGTGGAGCCCGAATTCTTTGGAATCCTCGAAACCGCGGCGCAAAACATCCGCCAGTTCCACGAAAAACAGGTGCGGAACAGCTTCATCATCACCGAACGCTCCGGTGTGGTGATGGGCCAGAAGGTCACGCCTCTGGACCGCGTGGGCCTGTACGTGCCGGGCGGCACGGCGGCCTACCCCTCCACCGTGCTGATGGACGCCATTCCCGCCAGGATCGCAGGCTGCCGGGAGATCGTGATCGTCACCCCGCCGGGGCGCGATGGAAAGGTCAATCCCGCCATCCTGGCTGCGGCGAGGGTCGCGGGCGTGGACCGCATCTTCAAGGTGGGCGGCGCGCAGGCCGTGGCGGCGCTGGCCTGGGGCACTGAATCGATCCCCTGCGTGGACAAGATCGTGGGGCCCGGAAACGCCTTCGTGGCTGAGGCCAAGAAGCAGGTGTTCGGCCGGGTCGCCATCGACATGATCGCCGGGCCCAGCGAGATCCTGATCGTCGCGGACGGCGCAAGCAATCCCCGCCACGTGGCCGCGGACCTGCTCTCCCAGGCGGAACACGACAGGCTGGCCTCGGCGGTGCTGATTACCGACTCCCCCGCGCTCGCCGAGGCCGTGCAGGCGGAGGTGGAGCGGCAGGTGCGCCTGCTGCCCCGGGAGGAGATCGCCTCGGCCTCCATCGACAACAACGGAAAGATCATCGTTGCGGATACGCTGGATGCCGCCATCGACATCGCCAACGACATCGCGCCGGAACACCTGGAGCTGTGCGTGGACAACCCCTTCGACTATCTGGACAGGGTGCGCCACGCGGGCTCGATCTTCATGGGTCGCCACTGCCCGGAGGCGCTGGGCGACTATCTTGCCGGCCCCAACCACACGCTGCCCACCGGTGGTACGGCGCGGTTTTACAGCCCGCTTTCTGTGGACGACTTCGTGAAGAAGTCCCAGTACACCTACTTCACCCCGGACGCCCTCGCGGCCGTCAGCGACAAGGTCGCGCGATTTGCGGAGGAGGAGGGACTCTCCGGTCACGCGCGCAGCGTCACGGCGCGGTTTGAGTAGCTGGACCGAGCGTCTTCCGCCAACCGCCTTTCCGCCCCAGCGAACAATCAGGGAGTGAAGCCAATGAGCCGATATCTGATCGAAGCCTACCAGGCCCTTGAAGCCTACGTGCCCGGCGAGCAGCCGCAGGACATGCAGTATGTCAAGCTGAACACCAACGAATCCCCCTATCCCCCCTCGCCCGCCGTGCTCAACGCAGCGGCGGAGGAAGCGGGCCGGCTCCAGCTGTACTCCGATCCCGCCTGCGCCGCGCTGCGGGACGCCATCGCGGGGCTGTATGGCGTGCGGCGCGAAAACGTCTACGTCTCCAACGGCTCGGACGACATCCTGAACTTCGCGTTCATGGCCTTTGCGGGCAAGGGCGGCCGCGCGTATTTCCCGGACATCAGCTACGGTTTCTACAAGGTGTTCGGCGATCTCTACGGCTGCGCGTACGAGACGATTCCGCTGGAGCAGGATTTCCGGATCGATCCGTCGAAATATCACCATCGGGACGGCCTGGTGGTGATCGCCAACCCCAACGCGCCCACGGGAATCGCGCTGTCCGTCGAAGAGATCGAGGGTATTGTGCGCGCCAACCCGGACCACGTGGTGCTGATCGACGAGGCCTATGTGGACTTCGGCGCGGAATCCTGCGTCGGGCTGACCGCGAAGTACGACAACCTGCTGGTGGTGCAGACTTACTCGAAATCCCGCAGCATGGCGGGCGCACGCCTGGGCTTCGCCATCGCCGCCGAAGGGCTGATCGCCGACCTGGATCGCATCAAGTACTCGACCAATCCCTACAACGTCAACCGCATGACGCTGGCGACGGGCGTCGCGGCCATCGCCGACAACGACTTCTACATGGCCAACTGCCTCAGGATCGAGGCCACCCGCGCGAAAACGTCGGCCCGACTCGAAACGCTGGACTTTGAGGTCCTTCCTTCAAAGGCCAACTTCATCTTTGCGAAATCCGACCGGATCGGCGGCGGGGCGCTGTATCAGGAGCTCAAAAAGCGCGGCGTCCTGGTGCGCCATTTCGATTCGCCCCGGATTCGCGACTACAATCGCATCACCATCGGAACGCCCGAACAGATGGACGTTCTCGTGAATACCATTCAATCGATACTGGGAGCGTGATACCATGCGAGAAGCGGAGATCATCCGCCACACGGCCGAGACGGACATCCGCCTGGCCCTCCGGCTGGACGGCACCGGCGCATCGACTGTCGACACCGGCTGCGGCTTTCTGAACCACATGCTGACGCTGTTTGCCAGGCACGGTCGCTTTGACCTGGAGGTCAAGTGCGTGGGCGACACCGACGTGGACGACCACCACACCGTGGAGGACATCGGCATCTGCCTGGGCCAGGCCTTTGCCGAGGCGCTGGGCGACATGGGCGGCATCTGCCGCTACGGCAGCACCATCCTGCCGATGGACGAGGCGCTGGTGCTCACCGCCGTCGACATCTCCGGCCGGACGCACCTGTCCTACGAAGTCCAGCTTCCCACCCAAAAGATCGGCAGCTTTGACTGCGAGCTGGTCAAGGAGTTCTGGCTGGGCTTTGTGCGCAAGGCCAACGTCACGCTGCACATCCGCCAGCTGGCCGGGGAAAACAGCCACCACATCGTGGAGGGCATGTTCAAGTCTGCAGCGCGCACCCTCCGCGCCGCCTGCACCGTGGACCCCGACCTCAACGGCGAAGTGCTGTCCACCAAAGGAGTCCTATGATCGCAATCATCGATTACGGCGTGGGCAACCTGTTTTCGCTGTCCCACAGCCTGACTGCCGTCGGCGCGGAAGCCGTCGTGACCGGCGCGCCGGAGGTGATCCGCCGGGCGGACCACGTGATTCTGCCAGGCGTGGGCGCCTTTGGTGACGCGGCGAACAAGCTCCGGGAGACCGGACTGGATCGCGCAGTGCAGGACGCCGCTGCCGCGGGAACGCCTTTGATGGGCATCTGCCTGGGTATGCAGCTGCTGCTGGACAAGAGCTTCGAATTCGGCGAGCACGCAGGACTCGGACTCATTCCCGGCGAGGTGCGTCCCATCGCCGAGGTCATTCCCCCGGACTACAAGATTCCCCACATCGGCTGGAATGCGCTGCACCTGGCGGGGCGCCATCCGATCTTCCGGGACGTGAAGCCCGGCGACTGCGTGTACTTTGTCCATTCCTTCTACGGCGCGAACTGCGGGGCGCACGTGATCGCCACCGCCGAGTACGGCGCGGAGCTGACCGCAGCCGTGGCGCGGGCCAACGTGTGCGGCTGCCAGTTCCACCCGGAGAAGAGCGGCGACGTGGGTCTGGGCATACTCAAGGCGTTTTGCGAATGGAGGGGCGATGCATGAATATCTTTCCCGCCATCGACCTCTATGGAGGTCAGGCCGTGCGCCTCTTCAAGGGCGACTACGCGCAGATGACCGTCTACGATCCCGACCCGCTGAACACCGCACACAGGTTTGAGTCCGCCGGGGCGAAGTTCCTGCACATGGTGGACCTGGAGGGCGCGAGGACCGGTGGCACGCCGAACGCTGACACCGTCGAACGCATCGTGCAAAACACCGGGCTGTTCGTGGAGCTGGGCGGCGGCATTCGCTCGTTGGAGGTCATCGAGCGCTACCTGTCCCTCGGCGTGCGCCGGGTGATCCTCGGCACCGCTGCCATCACCGACGGCGACTTCGTACTGCGCGCGGTGGAGCGATATGGCGACGCCGTCGCCGTGGGCGCCGACGTCCGGGACGGCTTCATCGCCATCCGGGGCTGGACCGAGCAGAGCGCCATGACGCTGGACGCCTTCATGGAAAAGTTCCAACAGGTGGGCGTGAAGACCGTGATCTGCACGGACATCAGCCGGGACGGCGCCATGCGCGGCACCAATCGAGAGATGTACGCTGCGCTGCAGGACAAGTACGCCATGGACATCATCGCCTCCGGCGGGGTCTCCATGCTGGAGGACATTCGCGCGCTGCGCGCCATGGGACTCTACGGCGCGATCGTCGGCAAGGCCTGCTACACGGGCGCCATCGACCTCTATGGAGGTCAGGCCGTGCGCCTCTTCAAGGGCGACTACGCGCAGA
>JAFWBZ010000117.1 GCA_017537105.1 Clostridia bacterium
ACCCGCTGCTGCAGTGTGCGGCGGCGGGTTTTCCAACTTGACCACATAGAGCCAATGTGCTCCGCGCACAATCATGAATAATATTCAGAAAGTGAGAATCAATACTATTCTTTACAGATAAGATACATATGTGCCGCAGGATCGTCGAGATACTGTTCAGAAACGGTAAAAACGCACTTGCATCGTCCGGGAAAATGCGTATAATAGACAGTCCGGAAGCGGGAATGGCCGCGTGGCGCTCCGGCGCTTCCGACACACGTGGAGCAGGACTCCCAATGCGAATACAAGGAACGGGGCGGCCGGTCGGCTTCCCCGAAGGGTATAGATATGAATACGAATGAAACGATGATGCAGTACTTTGAATGGTATCTGCCCAATGACGGCTTCTGGTGGAAGCGATGTTCTGCCAAGGCGGAAAACCTGCGCGATCTGGGCATCACCCAGGTCTGGCTGCCGCCGGCCTACAAGGGCACCTGCCAGGAGGACGTGGGCTACGGTGTCTACGATCTGTACGATCTGGGCGAATTTGATCAGAAGGGGACGGTGCGCACCAAATACGGCACGAAGGACGAGTACCTCGAGGCCATTCGTGCCTTTCACGATGCGGGCATTCAGGTGTTTGCCGACATCGTGCTGAATCACCGCATGGGCGGCGATGCCACGGAGGAGGTGACCGCCGTCGCTGACTCTCCGGAGAACCGCAACCAGCAGGTGGCCGGGGAGCGGAAGGTTCAGGTCTGGTCCCGCTTCACCTTCCCGGGGCGGCATGGAAAGTACAGCCGGTTCACCTGGAATCACACCCATTTTACGGGGACCGACTGGGACGAAAAATCCAGGGCATCGGATGTGATCTTCCGGTTCACCGGCAAGCATTGGGACCCGGATGTGGACCCGGAAAAGGGCAATTTCGACTATCTGATGGGCATGAACGTGGACATGGACAATCCGGAGGTCGTCTCCGAGATGCAGCGCTGGCTGAAGTGGTATATTCGCGAAACCGGCGTCGACGGTCTCCGCCTGGACGCTGTGAAGCACATCAGCTTTCCGTTCTACCGGGCGCTGCTGAGCGAAATCCGGACCTCGATGGGGCGGGCCTTCCCTGCCGTGGGGGAGTACTGGAGCGGCGACGTGGAGCGGCTGCAGTACTACCTGCACATGGTGGACGACGAGATGTCGCTGTTCGATGTGGCGCTGCACTACAACTTTTTCAATGTCGCACGAGGGAACATGGCCCTGGGGCACGTCTTTGACAATACCCTGGTGCAGCGTCGCCCCGACAGGGCGGTGACCTTTGTCGACAACCACGACACCCAGCACGGGCAGAGCCTGCAATCCTTCGTGGAGGACTGGTTCAAGCCTCTGGCCTACGCCATGATCCTGCTCCGGCAGGAGGGCGTGCCGTGCGTGTTCTATTCGGACTATTATGGCAATCCGGCCCAGGGAATGCCCATGGTGCCCAACCTGGGCAAGCTGATCAAGCTTCGCGCCCGCTATGCCTATGGCGAGCAGGTCGACTGGCGGGGCGGCGATCACATGATCGGCTGGGTGCGCCGTGGCGATGCGGAACACCGGGAATCCGGCATGGCCGTGGTGCTCAGCGACGGAGAGCCGGGCAGCCTCCGCATGGAGATGGGCGCGGAGCACGCCGGGGAAACCTTCTACGACGCCCTCGGCAACTGCCCCGAGCCCGTGCTGATCGATGCGGAGGGCTTCGGGGAATTCCAGACCGCGGGGCGAAGCGCATCCGTGTGGGTCCGCTCCGGCGCGCTTGAGGATCTCGTGGTGAATGAGTGACAGAAAAAGGCGTGTGACTGCCCCTGCGGGCAGCCGCACGCCACATAGTTTTTGGAAGGGATGTGATCACTCCCGCGAATCGACGGCTTCCGTCGGCAGCTCGGACAGCCACTGGAAGTTTTCCGATTTCAGGAATTCATGGAAGAACAGAGTGGCGGCGCCGATGGGCGGGGCGTTTTCCATCAGCGGAGACACCTTGTAGACGGGTCTCGCGAGGAAGGGCACCGTCTGCCGATCCGCAGCACGCTGGATTTCCTCCAGGAACACGTCTCCCAGCTGGACCATGTCGCCGTAAAAGATGACGCATTCGGGATTGAGCAGGTTGATGACGTTGGCCAGCGCCAGGCCGATCAGCGCCGCGGATTCCAGCACGAGGCGCGTGCACAGCCGGTCTCCCCGATCCAGCGCGCAGCGCACGTCCGCGATGGTCAGCTCGCGGGATCCGTCGCAAATCGAATTCAGACAGGTGTGAACGCCGTGGGCCTGCGCCTCCATGATGCGCTCCTTCAGGCTGGGCCATGCGGTCGACTGCTCCATGCACCCCGCGTTGCCGCAATAGCACATCCTGTCGTTGGTGTGCACCCGCGTGTGGCCGATCTCGCCGGCCATGGCGGAGTGCCCCTTGACCACCGCGCCGTTGCAGGCGAAGCTCATGCCGATGCCCATGCTGAGCTCGAGACATACGAAATCGCGCATGTTCTGGGCCGCACCGAAGTTTTGCTCTGCCAGTGCGACCAGCGCGTGGCGGGAGGAGACCCGCACGGATACGCCCGTCTCTCTTTCCACGATGGCCTTCAGGTGCACGTCCTTCCAGCCCCGGAAGCGCACGGATTGAATGGAGTATTCTTCGTTGGCGTCCAGGATGCCGGGGTCGCAGATGCCGATGCCCAAAATGCGGTGGTCTCCGAATTCTTCCAGCAGCGCCTTCAGCGTCTTGACGATCTTCGCAATGATCTCGTCGATGGGGCAGTCCTGAGGAATGGCCTGCTCACAGGAGCGCAGCAGATCGCCGCGGATGGTGCTGACGATGTAGTATACCGATTCCGAAGAGATGGACACGCCGATGGCGCAGATGTGGGAGTTGTTGATCTCCAGCAGCGTGCGCCTGCGCCCTTGTCCGGCATATACGGAGCCCGTCTCCACAATCAGCTTTTCGTCCAGCAAATCCTTGACGATATTGCTGATGACCGCGGGAATGTAGTCCGTCATTTGCGTCAGCCCCGTGCGGCTGATGGCTCCGGAGTGATAGATCAGGTTCAGGATCAGGTAGCGCTTGTAGTCCTGGTAGTTCAAAAAAGTCATGCCCATGTCCCTCCTTTAACCTGTACTTCCATTATGCAGGAAAAAGCGCCAAAAATCAAGTGATTTTTTTGCCGATCGTAGGAGCGCTGCCGAAAAGGCGGGACTTTTTCTTCCAAGTTCTATGGAATCCGAAAAATACAGTTGACAACGCCGTGCAGAGAAGTTATAATTAAAGAAAAAACATAAAATTAGTCATGCTTATTTTGTTAATGATACATAAATTCGACAGATGGACAGAAAATAAATGGGCTGGCATGATCATGCAAACGCAAACATACAACAGGATGACGTCGGCGCGCTCATTCCGGACCGAAAAATACATGTAAAAACCCCGGCGCAACTTCCCAAAGCAAGTCGAAAAAACCGGTGCAAATTGGTCTGAAATAATAGGGAAAGGCGCGAAAATACATTGATGTTCCGTAAAATGGCAAGGAACAAGGTGCACAGCGCGAAGAATTGGGATGGGTGTTTTCTGGTGATCACTTATATTTTATAAAATAAAAAAAGTATATAAAAAAGGAGAGGATGCTGCATGAAGGACCTGCAAGTCGGCTTTGCCCGGTTGGACATCACGCCGGAGCTGGGCATCGGCATATCGGGCTATTATGTGGAACGACGTGCCGAGGGAGTGCTGGATCCGCTGGAGGTCAACGCGCTGGCGCTGGCCTGCGGCGAAGGACGGTGCGCGCTGATCTCCGTGGACAACTGCGGCCTCGCGCCGACGTCTGTCTATGACCGGTGCCGGGCCAGGGTTTCCGAGGAGACGGGCATACCCGCAGAGGCGGTTTTTATCGCATCCACCCACAATCACACCTCTCCCTATTGGGGCGAAGGCGATGATCCGCAGGTGGAGGCGTACACGCGCTTTCTGGAGGCGCGCATCGCGGACGCCGCCGCGCTGGCGATGCAGGATATGAAGCCGGCCCGCATGGGCACGGCGGTGGGCGCCGCGCCGAACGTGGCGTTTGTGCGGCGCTTTCGCATGAAGGACGGGTCCATCCGCACCAATCCCGGGGTGGACAATCCGGACATCGATCATCCCATCGGCGATGTGGATGAGCGCGTCAATCTGCTGCGCTTCGAGCGGGACGGCGCGGAGGACATTGCGCTGGTGAACTTCGGAAACCATCCCGACGTGGTGGGCGGCTCGAAGATTTCCGCCGACTGGCCGGGCTTCCTGCGCCGCAGGGTGGAAAAGGCGCTGGACGGCGTGCGCTGCATCTTCTTCAACGGCGCGCAGGGCGATGTGAACCACGTCAACGTGCATCCTGTGGGTGGCGACGGCAACGACCTGTTCATGGATTTTGACGACGTGGCCCGCGGCTACGGACATGCGCGGCACATCGGCAACGTGATTGCCGGCGCGGTGCTGCAGGTGTATGACAAGGTGTGCTGGCAGGCGGCCGACCGGGTGCAGGGCGCGATTCGCCGCATCGAAGTGCCCTCCAACCGCCCTGCCCCGGGGGATCTGCCCCTGGCGCGGGAGTACGCGGCCCTGCACCGAGCCGGACGGGACGCCGAGATTCCCTTCGAGGGCATGGAGCTGACCACCGTGGTGGCCGAGGCGGAGCGCATGCTGCGCCTGGAGCACGGCCCGGATTCCTTCACAATGCCGCTGAGCGCCGTGGCGATTGGCGACGTGGCCCTGGTGGGCATGCCCGGCGAACCCTTCACCGGGATCGGGCGCGCGCTGAAGGAGGCCCCGGGCTGGAAGCTGGTGCTGCCCTGCTGCATCACCAACGGCTACGAGGGCTATTTCCCGATGCGGGAAGCCTATGACGAGGGCGGCTACGAGGCGCGAAGCTCCGTGTACGCTACCGGCGTGGCCGAGCGGATCATCGACGAAGGCGCGGCACTGTTGGACGGCCTGCGCAGGAAAGCGTGAGAATGTATGAAAGCGATTGTCAATGCAGTGCTCGTCATGCGGGATCATCTGATTCCGGAGGGCTATCTGCTGATCCATGAGGGAAAAATACTGGACTTCGGTGAGATGCGCGGGCATCCGCTGCCGGAGGGCTGCGAGGTCATCGATGCCGGCGGGCTGTTCGTCGGGCCGGGACTCATCGACATTCACACCCATGCCTCCGATCGTGCGTTCTTCATCGACGACCCCGTCGCCGTGGCGCAGTATCATCTGCGCGCAGGCACCACCACCGTGCTGCCCGCGCTGTACTTCTCCATGGACCAGCAGGGGTGGCTGGACAGCATCCGCATCCTCTGCGCGGCGATGGCGGACCCGCGCTGCAGGAACATCGGCGGCCTCTACATGGAGGGCCCCTACCTGAATCCGAAATTCGGCTGCGACAAGGAAAACAATCCCTGGCGCGGTCCCATCGACCGGGCGGTGTACATGCCCATCATCGAGGCGGCGAAAAATCTGGCGCGGGTGTGGGCGGTGGCTCCGGAACGGCCGAACATCCTTGAATTCGTGAAGGATGTGAAGGCGGCCAACCCCAACGCGGTGTTCTCCGTGGCCCACAGCGAGGCGGAGCCCTGCCACCTTGAGCCGCTGATCCCCTACGGGCTGCGCATCGGCACCCACCATACCGACGCCACGGGCACGATCGAAAAGTATCCCGAAGTCAAGGGCGTGTGTGTGGACGAATTCGTGAACTACCGGCGGGACGTGTACGCAGAGCTGATCTGCGACAGCCGGGGCATCCACGTGGACCCGTTCATGCTCCGCCTGGTGCGGCGCATCAAGGGCGACGACCGGCTGATCCTGATCTCGGACGCCTATGCCGCGGACGGCCCGACGCCTCCGGGCTACGATGGCGTCACCGATATCAACTTCGACTGGGCCGGTGAGATCGCGGGCTCCAAGCTGACGCTGAACGTCGCCATGCGCAACATGATGAAGCACACCGGCGCCTCCATCGTGGACGTGTTCAACCACGCATCCTACAATCCTGCCCAGGCAGTCGGCTTCCAGGACCGCGGCGAGATCGCCGTGGGGAAGCGGGCGGACCTGGTCGTGACCGACTTCAACATGAACATCAAGACTGTAATGGTGGAAGGAGAGGTACAACCTTGAAAGACATCAAGATCGATCCTGCGACTCAGTTTTTTTTCAAGAGCGGC
>JAFWBZ010000118.1 GCA_017537105.1 Clostridia bacterium
CGCGCCGTCCCGCAGGTGCTCCTCGGAGACGCTGTCGTCCAGGATCTCCAGCCCGCGCTGGAACGCCGGCGCGTCGCCGCACTCCGCCGCCAGCACCAGCGCCACGTCCAGGCCCTCGGGCTGCGCGTCGGCGCGGTCCAGCAGGCCGTCGAGGTAGTTCTTCCGCCAGCGCACCTCCGTCTCCGGCTTGACGCCCAGCGACAGGTAGGCCTCCAGCTCGCCCTGCCGCCGGAGCTCGTCATGGCTGAAGCCGTGCTGCACCAGCATGTCCCAGGCCGCCACCTCGTCGGGGTTCATGGCCAGGCCCGGCTGGGACGGCACGAGCATGCCCACCACGGGCAGCGCGCGGCGCAGCCGGGTAAAGGGCGTGTCCAGCTCCTCCGGCTCCCCCACCGCGCCGATCATGTTCGACTCGTCGGCCTCCGCCGTCTCCGGCGCGTTGCCCTCCTCGGCGATCCGGCGAAACAGCTGCCCCATCATGCGCAGAAGATCCAACAGCATTTCGATTCACCGCCTTTCACACCACCAGCATAGCACCTTTTCCCCAAAAAGAAAAGGGGGCGCGGACGAAAGCCCCGTCCGGGCGCCCCAAATGTCACATTTTCCCCCTGTGTCATTCCGCGCAGGCGGCCTTCAGCACGGCCACGGCCTGCTTCAGCTGCTCCATGGGGATGTTCAGCGCGGGCAGCAGGCGCACGCGGTCCTTGGCGGTCAGGCAGAGCACGCCGTTTTCGATGCACTTCGCCACCACCTCGCGGGCGGGCTTTTGGGTCTTGATGCCGATCATCAGGCCCAGCCCGGTGACGGATTCCACGCCCGGCGCGCCCTCGAGCTCCGAGAAGATGTACGCGCTGCGCGCGCGAACGCCCTCAAGCAGCGCCTCGTCCATGCGGCTTACAATGCTGACGCCGCCGGCGCAGCTGGCCGGATTGCCGCCGAAGGTGGAACCGTGGTCGCCGGGGCCGAACACGTCCGCGACCTTCGCGCCCAGCAGGCACGCGCCGATGGGCAGGCCGCCGCCCAGGCCCTTGGCCGTGGACACGATGTCCGGCTTCAGCCCGTAGGTCATGTAGGCGTAGAGCTGCCCGGAGCGGCCGTTGCCGGTCTGCACCTCGTCCACCGCCAGCAGCACGTCGTTTTTTGCGCAGAAATCAGAGAGCGCCTGCACGAAGCCCGCCTCCAGCGGCACCACGCCGCCCTCGCCCTGCACGCACTCGATGAGCACGGCGGCGAGCTTCGTGGTCTCCGCCAGCGCCCTCAGCCCGTCCATGTCGCCGGGGGCGATGTGGGCGAAGCCGGGCGTCAGCGGCTGGTAGAGCTCGTGGTAGTGGTCCTGGCCGGTGGCGGACAGCGTGGTCAGCGTGCGGCCGTGGAAGCTGTTCTGCAGCGTCACGATGGTGTAGCAGTCCGGGCCGTGCTTCTCAGCGGCGTACTTGCGGGCCGCCTTGATCAGGCACTCGTTGGCCTCCGCGCCGGAGTTGCCGAAGAACACCCGCTGCATGCCGGTGCGCTCGCAGAGCATCTGCGCCAGCCTGGCGCAGGGCTCGGTGTAGTAGAGGTTCGAGGCGTGGGGCAGCGCCTGGAGCTGCGCGGTCACGGCCTGGAGCCAGGCGTCGTCCGAGATGCCGAAGCCGTTCACGGCGATGCCGCTGCCCAGGTCGATGTACTGCTTCCCCGCCGCGTCCCAGACCAGGGAGCCCTTGCCCCGGACCAGCTCCACCGGGAACCGGGCGTAGGTGTGCGCCACATAGGCGTCGTCCATCTGTCGAATGTTCACGAATTGATGCCTCCTTTGACCATGGTGCCCGCGCCCTCGTCGGTGAGAATCTCCATGAGGATCGAGTGCGGCACCCTGCCGTCCATGATGATGACCCTGTGCACGCCCTTCATGATGGCGTCCACGCAGCACTCCACCTTGGGGATCATGCCGCCGGAGATCACGCCCGCATCCCGCAGCTTCGCCGCCTCCAGGATGGTCATCTCCGGGATCAGCGTGGCGGGGTCGTCCTTGTCCCGCAGGATGCCCGGGATGTCCGAGAGCATGATCAGGCGCTCCGCGTGCAGCGCGCCCGCCACGCAGGCCGCGGCGGTGTCGCCATTGATGTTGTAGGCGTTGCCCTGCGTGTCGCAGCCCAGGGTGGAGATCACGGGGATGTAGCCCTTCTCCAGCAGGTCCGTGACGGGCCGGATGTTCACGTGGGTGATCTCCCCCACGAAGCCCAGCCGCTCGTCCTTCACCTTCGCCTCGATGAGCCGCCCATCCATGCCGGAGATGCCCATGGCGCGCCCGCCCTTCATCTCCAGCAGGTTC
>JAFWBZ010000119.1 GCA_017537105.1 Clostridia bacterium
CCGAGTTCATGGCCCGCAAGGCCATGCGCCAGCTGGAGTACGACGAAGAGCTGATCGAAGAGGCCATCGGCTTCACGAGAACGTGCCAGAGGAGGTCAAGGAGGCCCGGAAGGTCTTCCGGGACCTGCTCGCGAAATACGAGGTCGAGACCAAGGCCG
The DNA here is from genome assembly GCA_017537105.1 of Clostridia bacterium. Classification (GTDB taxonomy): domain Bacteria; phylum Bacillota; class Clostridia; order Christensenellales; family Aristaeellaceae; genus UBA2862. The sequence continues at coordinate 159 of JAFWBZ010000119.1, forward strand.
GCCACGACGAGGTCGTGAAGCTGGGCGGCCTGCACATCCTGGGCACCGAGCGCCACGAGTCCCGCCGCATCGACAACCAGCTGCGCGGCCGCGCCGGGCGCCAGGGCGACCCGGGCTCCAGCCAGTTCTTCATCTCCTTTGAGGACGATCTGCTCCGCCTGTTCGGCTCCGACCGCTTCCGTCCGATGCTGGAAAAGCTGTCCGGCGGCGCGGAGGAGGAAGCCATCGAGTTCGGCATGGTCTCCAAGCAGATCGAAAACGCCCAGAAGCGGGTGGAGGGCAAGAACTACGACATCCGCCTGCACGTGCTGCAGTACGACGACGTGATGAATCAGCAGCGCGAAATCATCTACGGCCAGCGGCGCGACGTGCTGGAAGGCGGCAACATGCACGACAAGATCATGGAGATGCGCCACACGCTGATCACCGAGGCCGTGAACCGCTGCATCGCCGAGGATGCCAGCGTGGCCGACTGGGACATCGAGGGCCTGGCCGAATACCTGGAGCACCTTTGCATCGAAAAGGGCGGCGTCCACAAGCTGTACGACGCCATGCCCGGCAAGGACAAGGACAGCCTGGTGAAGGCCATCGAGGCCCGCGCAGACGAGATCTACGCGCAGCGCGAGAAGATGTGGGCGGACGCCAATCTGGACATGCGCGAGTTTGAGCGCGTGGCGCTGCTGGGCGCGGTGGACCGCCGCTGGATGGACCACATCGACGCCATGACGGAGCTCCGGGACGGCATCGGCCTGCGCGCCTACGGCCAGAAGAATCCGGTCATCGAGTACAAGCGCGAAAGCTACGACATGTTCGAGGAGATGGTGCACCTCATTCAGGAGGACACCCTCCGCCGGCTGTACTTCACCGTGCTGGCCAAGCCCATGGAGCGCAAGCAGGTGGCGACCCCCGTCGCGGCCAGCCATGGCGAGGAGGAGGCCCGGAAGCCCGCCAAAAAGGCGACCGTCAAGGTCGGGCCCAACGATCCCTGCCCCTGCGGCAGCGGCAAGAAGTACAAGAAGTGCTGCGGGGCGGGCTGAGCCCGCGAGCGATCGCCGCTGCGCGCTGACGACCGGCTTCCGAGAACCATAGATGCAGGCCCCGGAAAGCCTGCGGCAGGTTTCTTGTAGGGTCTTTGCGGAAGACTTTCGACAGGCGGATTGGATGTCCGGCGCGAAAAAGCGCAATCAAACCATCAATACCCGATCAAGGATGTGTATACAATGATAGAAATGGAAATCTTCAAGCAGGACCTGAACGCCGTGCGCGACATGATCGCGGAGGCGGGTCAATCCCTGCAGATCGATCACCTGCGCGAGCAGCTGATCGAGTACAACGAGGACATGGGCTCCGCGGGCTTCTGGGACGACACTGAGCGCGCGCAGAAGGTGTCCGCCAAGGCGAGCTCCGTGGAGCGGCGCATCAAGCACTATGAGGGGCTGATCGGCCGCGCGGACGACATCGAGGTGCTGATGGAGCTGGCCGAGGAGGCCGACGACGAGAGCATGGTCGATGAGATCAAGTCTGAATTCGATTCGCTGAAGGCCGATCTGGAGACGCTCAGGCTCCAGACACTCCTGACCGGCGATTACGACAACTGCAACTGCATCCTGTCGCTGCACGCCGGCGCGGGCGGCACCGAGGCCCAGGACTGGACGCAGATGCTCTACCGCATGTACACCCGCTTCGCCGAGCGCATGGGCTTTCAGGTGAAGCTGCTGGACCTGCTGGACGGCGACGAGGCGGGCATCAAGTCGGTGACCTTCGAGGTCTCCGGCGACTACGCCTACGGCTACCTCAAGTCCGAACGCGGCGTGCACCGCTTGGTGCGCATCTCGCCCTTTGACGCCAACGCCCGCAGGCACACGTCGTTCGCCTCGCTGGACGTCTCCCCCATCATCGAGGACGACGGCGAGATCGAGATCCGTCCGGAGGATCTGCGCATCGACACCTATCGCGCCTCCGGTGCGGGCGGCCAGCACGTCAACCGAACGGACTCCGCCGTGCGCATCACCCACATCCCCACCGGCATCGTGGTGCAGTGCCAGAACGAGCGCAGCCAGGTGCAGAACAAGGAGATGTGCTTCATCTGGCTGCGCGCGCGGCTGGCCGAACTGAAGGAGCAGCAGCGTCAGAAGCAGATGGGAGAGATCAAGGGCGAGCTCAAGAAGATCGAGTGGGGCAG
>JAFWBZ010000120.1 GCA_017537105.1 Clostridia bacterium
AGGCGAAGTACGTCATGCCTCCGGTGGCCGCCGGATGCCTGTTACAGTACGTCTATTGCATGTATGTCAACATTGAACAATATGAAAAGAAGACGGTGGGTATGGCGTTTGCCAGCATCACGGCAGCGCTCGTGAACTATGTCCTGAACGCCGTCTTCATTCGGGCATACGGCTACGTCGCCGCGGCGTATACCACCTATGTCGGGTACTTTGTCCTCCTGTGCATGCACGTGATCTTTGTGCGCAGGATGGGAATGGCCCATGTGTACAGAAATCGGATTATTCTGGGTGTCTCGATTTCTGTTTCAATCATAATGTTTCTCTTCAGCTTCATTCTGGATCAAGATATAATACGATATATATTGCTGTTTGCGTATGCCGTTTTGATGACCACTATGCTCTGGAAAAACAGGGCTGCGATTATGCAGTTTATCAGACGTTGAAGAATTACATCGACGAGTACCATTGCCATCTCGCGGTGAAATGAAACAACTGACGCCGTATTTCGCAGTGTATTGCATTCGACCGGTGCACGATGATATAATATAGGCAAACAAGGGAAGGAGAACAGTATGTAGAAAGTAGCTATAATAACCGCCCGAGGTGGGAGCAAGCGCATTCCAAGGAAGAACATAAAGCCCTTTTTGAGCAAGCCCATCATAGCGTATTCCATTGAAGCCGCGCTCCAGTCCGGTGTGTTTGATGAGGTCATGGTTTCGACGGATGACAATGAAATCGCGGAGATTGCACAGCAATATGGCGCCACTGTACCGTTCATGAGGAGCGCAAAAACCAGCGATGATCACGCCACTTCGGCGGATGTTCTGGAAGAAGTCATTCTTTCCTATCGGGATCGGGGAGAGGATTTCGATACCTTCTGCTGCATATACCCCACTGCGCCATTTGTTACTCCGGAGAAGCTGCGCAGCGCCCAGGACCTGTTTTTTGAGACCGATGCAAACAGCGTCTTTACAGTTACGCAATTCAGTTATCCGCCTCAACGTGCGGTGGTTGTGCGGGATAAGATGGTCGTTTTTCAGTATCCCGAATATGCGAACACGAGAAGTCAGGATCTTGAACCGATTTATCACGATTGCGGACAGTTCTATTTTATGAAAACAAGTGCCCTTCTGAAATACCATACGCTGGTTCCGCCCAAAGCTGTTCCGTTCATCGTGTCCGATGCCGAGGTACAGGATATCGATAACGAGTCTGACTGGTTGATTGCAGAAGCAAAGTACCGCGTGCTTCAGGATGCCAGGGAAAAGATGTGACGGCTCAACCGAATCCCATAAAGTGTTGTTGAACTGTATTTGAGTACTCTTTGCAAAATTGCACAATAATATAATAATTCCGATCAATAATACAATAGCTGCGCGCCTGTTTTGTTATATAATGGTTACACAAAGGCGCGCAGGTGCTTTTGTTGCACAAATCTGGAGTCAAACCTTGCGGCGCTTTGCCGCAGGGGGAAATGAAAAAGGAGGATGTAACGATGAAGGCGATCCGTTGGTTGGCCATGCTGATGGTGGTGCTGATGCTGGTGGCTGCGATGCCGGCCATGGCGGAGGAAGAGGGAATTGAACTGACCTGGGTCGGCGCAGGCTGGCTGCAGAACAACAAGGCCGAGAAGATCATAGCCAAGTGGAACGAGATCCATCCGGATATCAAGGTAAACTACGTGGACAAGGGCACATTGGTGGACGACGCCTACAAAGTGAACCTGGACACCATGATCGCCAGCGGCGAGACCATCGACGTCACCTACCTGACCTACGGCGACGTGTACAGCCGCGTGCTGGCGGGTGGAGCCCTGCCGCTGGACGAGTACATCGAGGCCGCGGGCGACGACTATGAGGACATGTACGGCTCGATGTCCACCGCGCTTTTGAAGTACGATGGACACATCTACGGCGTGCCCTATGCCGGCAATACCTTCAAGGTGTTCTACAACAAGGACATGGTCGCGGCGGCAGGCGTCGAGATCCCCGAGACCTGGAGCCTCGAGGAGTTCACCGAGATCGCGAAGAAGCTGACGGATGAGGAAAACGGCGTCAGCGGCGTGACCTTCCCCTATGGCTGGCAGGACATCATCTATGCGCCCGCCAACCTGTCCGGCTGGGAGATGGTGAAGTACGACGAGGCGGGCAATCCCGTGCCCTGCTTCGACGACGAGATCTTCAAGGGCGTGATGAAGGCCGCCAAGGACCTGGCCGATGAGTACCACGTCACGCCGAGCTTGGCGACCATCATGGCCGAGTCCATTAACCGCCGCCAGACGCTGATGACCCACAAGGCCGCGATGATCGTGGATGGCCCCTACACGCTGGTCTGGATGCAGAACTACATGTTCAACGATCCCGGCGAGGGCCCGATCGACTTTGAGCTTGGCGTGGCGGACCTGCCCTACGCCACCGAGGACGGCAAGGAGGTCTCCTACAACACCGTCGCCGGCGCGTTCTATGTGCCGAAGACCGCGAAGTATCCCGCGGAGGCCTATGAGTTTGAGAAGTTCCTCTGCGACGAGTGCCCCGAGGAGTCGGCGTGCTACATGCCCATCTTCAAGGGCGCTGACATGGAGGCTGCCACCAAGTCCTTCACCGAGTACGTCGATGCCAATGGCGAAGAGCACACCGAGGTCTACCCGCTGGAGACGGCTATCGCGGCGGTCGCGACCCCCTATGAGAGCTACATCGGCAAGTACAACTTCGATCCTTCCCTGTCCGCGTACAAGAGCGTGCTGTACAACCTGTTTGAGAACAACTACGCGCTGTACCTGAACGGAGAGATGGATCTGGATACCTGGTGCGAGATGATGCAGGAGATGGGCGCGGGCGAAATCGCGAACGTCGGCTGAAATCATCCGGTGCACTGACACAGGCAGCGTCCGGGGGCTGTTGCAGGCTGCGACAGCCCCCGGCTTGCCGTCCGGCCGCGAAACGGAGCACGGGGCGCGGCGCTTGAACGGGAATGAAAGTGGGGGAGAGGCCATGGCTGGGAAAGGACGACGCGGGCTGTCCATCAAGGCGCGGGACAACCTCGCCGGTTATCTCTTTATCGCGCCGAGCCTCATAGGGTTCTGCGTGTTTACGCTTTTTGGCGTGCTGTTTTCCATCGGCATCTCCTTCACAGACTGGAGCCTGCTGCGGGACTTCCGGGACGCGCATTTCGTGGGCATCCAGAACTACGTGTCGATGTTTACGAACAAGCTGGACTGGATGTACCTGAGGGCCAGCCTGCGCAACAACCTCTACCTGCTCCTGGTGGTGCCAGTGACGATTTTCCTCGCGGCCATCATCGCCGCGATCATGAACAAGGCGGTGTTCGGACGCGGAGCGGCCCGGGCGATGTACTTCATGCCCTACGTGACCAACATCGTGGCCGTGGCGACGGTTTGGCGCGCGCTGTATCACCCCAGCAAAGGGCCGATCAACATGATGCTGCACAGCCTGGGCGTATCGATGGAGAACCTGCCCGGCTGGCTTTCCAGCTCCCAGTGGGCGCTGACCGCCATCGCCATCGTGCTGGTCTGGAAGGACATCGGCTATGACATCCTGATGTACTCCGGAGCGCTGCAGGGCATCAACCCGGAATTCTATGAGGCGGCGGACATCGACGGCGCCAACGGGTTGACCAAGTTCTTCCGCATCACGCTGCCGCTGCTGTCGCCGACCACGTTCATGCTGACCATTCTCGGCATCATCTCCAGCCTGCAGATGTGGTCCTTCGTGCAGGTCATCATGCCGCAGCAGATGGGCACCTCGACCATGACCCTGGCGCTGTATATCTACAACTCCGCCTTCAAAAACTACCGAACGGGCTACGCGGCGGCGCTGTCTTGGCTGCTGTGCCTGATCGTGCTGGCGTTCACGCTGGTGCGCTGGCGTACCCAGAAGAACTACACCGTGGAGTGAGAGGGGGCGGCGAAAGATGTCTGTGAAAGCGAAAAAAACGCGCAAGCCCAACGAGAGCATCGCGGTGAAGATCCTCCTCTCCATCCTCATCTGGGGCATGGGCCTTGCGATGATCGTGCCCTTCGTGTGGATGCTGTCCACCTCCTTCAAGGGCGTCAACGATGTGTTCTCCTTCCCGATCGAGTGGATTCCCCGGCGCCCCACGCTCAACGGCTATATCGCGCTGTTCAGCGGGCGCGTCTCCTTCGTCACCTACCTGTTCAACTCGGTCAAGGTGGTCGTCATCGCGCTGACCGGCACGCTGTTTTCCTGCACCATGGCGGGCTACGCCTATGCGAAGATCCCCTTCTTCGGGCGCAACAAGCTGTTCATGATCAAGCTGATGACCACGATGCTGCCAGGCATGGTGACGATGATCCCCACCTACATGATCTATTCAAGGCTGCACCTGGTGGACACCCACGCGGCGCTGTGGATCGGCAGCTTTTGCGGCGGCACCTTCGGCGTGTTTCTGATGCGGCAGGCCTTTATCACCATCCCGGATTCGCTGATCGAGGCGGCGCGCGTGGACGGTGCGGGGCACTTCCGCACCTTCTGGAGCGTCGCGCTGCCCAACGTCAAGACCTCCGTGGCGACGCTGCTGTTCATGTACTTCCTGTGGACGTGGAACGACTACGAGCGGCCGCTTCTGTACCTCTGGTCGGAGAGCAAATATACGCTGCCGCTGGCGGTGAAGAGCTTTTCGGACGATCAGTCCACGAACTACCCGGCCATCATGGCCGCCAACGTCTTCATGCTGATGCCGATCATGGTGTTCTTCATCACCTGCCAGCGCTTCTTCGTGGAATCGCTGGTGAGCAGCGGAATCAAGGGGTGACGGCATGGAAATCCTGTATACAAAGACCATCTATCGCGACGGGGAGTATCCCGCCTTTCCCAACCTGGCGAAGCTGAAAACCGGGCAGGTCATCTGCGCCTTCCGGCACGCGAAGGACCGGCAGCGGGAATTTGGCAGCGCGACCCACATCGATCCCACTGCCAAAGACGTGTTCATCACCTCGCCGGACGGCGGACGCACGTTTGATACGGCGCTGCACACCATCATCGACGATGAGATGAGCGAGCAGGATCCCTGCGTCAACGTGCTGTCCGACGGGCGAATCATCGTCACCTACTTCCGCTGGGCGCTGTGTCCCATCGGGGAGGGCGCGCGGCGATGGGGGAGGGCCAACTTCGAGAGCTTCGGGCGCACGCTGTGGGATCGCTACGACTGCTACACCGACGGCGCAAGCTATTCCATTTCCGACGATGGCGGAGCGACCTGGCGGCACTATCTGCCGCTGCGGATGGAGGGCATGCCGGAGAGCGGCGGCGTGCGGGGGAACATCGTGGAGCTGCCCTCCGGGGAACTCCTGATGCCCATCTACGGCTCGCTGCGGCCGGGTGAACTGTCCCGCTGCGGGCTGCTGCACTCCCCGGACCGGGGCGAGCAATGGTCGTATCTCTCCGAGATGGCCTTCGATCCCAGCGGCGTCAAGACCTTTCTGGAGCCGGGCCTGTACCGGACGCCGAAGGGCAGGCTGGTGGGGCTCATGCGCACGCAGACGGACTACCGTCGGCCCGGCGTTCGCTTTGACGACACCTATCTGAACCTGCACATCGCGGTGTCTGAGGACGACGGACGGCACTTTGGCCCCGTGGAGGAGGTCCAAGGGCTGTGGGGATCGAGCCCCTTCCACGCGCTGCAGCTGCCGGATCGCCGGGTGCTGCTGACCTACGGCTACCGCCGGCCGCCCTTCGGCATTCGCGCGCGCCTGTGCGATCCGGAGCTCGAGCACATCGCGGACGGCGAGGAGATCGTGCTGCGGGACGACGCGCCCAACGGGGACCTGGGCTATCCAAACGCCATTTTGCTGGACGATGGTACGGTGCTGGTGAGCTACTACATCTGCGGCGCCGACGGCGTGCGCAGCATCGATGTCACTGCGTTGAAGGTGTGATGCAACCGCGCTTTTTCGCGCAAAAACGGACCTCGCGCCATGTCGCGCTAGGTCCGTTTTGCGTGCGGAGTCCCGTTCCGTATCCTGTATGGAAATGTCTCAGCGGGCGTCTCCGGCCATTTTCTCCTGCTTGACCTTGTGGTCGATCACGTGGCGGGAGGCCAGCTCTCCGTGAATGTCCTCCAGGCTGATGCCCATCTGGATCATCAGCACCATCACGTGATAGGTCAGATCCGCGATCTCATAGATGGTCTCGGCCCGGTCGCCGGCCTTGCCGGCGATGATCACCTCGGTGGACTCCTCGCCGACCTTCTTCAGGATCTTGTCGATGACCTTGTCAAACAGAAAGGTGGTATAGCTGACATCCTTTTTTTCGGTCTTGCGGCCCTCGATCTGGCGCATCAGCCCCT
>JAFWBZ010000121.1 GCA_017537105.1 Clostridia bacterium
CCAGAATTGATTGAAAATGGGGAGACCTCACGCCTCCCCATACCCCTCCGAGGGGTTTGTCAATAGTCTGCGGCGATGCTTTGCACAGAGAAAGCATCGCCTGTTTGTCGAAAGGCTAAGGCTTCAGATCCTTGCCACGCCGGAATCCCTGGCAGCCTGGGCGACGGCCTTGGCCACGGCGTCCTTCACGCGGGGGTCGAAGGGCGCGGGGATGATGTAGTCCTCGTTCAGCTCCTCGTCGGAGATCAGGTTGGCCAGCGCAAAGGCCGCGGCGATCTTCATCTCCTCGTTGATGTCGCTGGCGCGCACATCGAACGCCCCGCGGAACACGCCGGGGAAGGCCAGCACGTTGTTGATCTGGTTGGGATAGTCGCTGCGCCCGGTGGAGACGATCCGCGCGCCGCCCGCCTTCGCCTCGTCGGGGAAGATCTCCGGCGTCGGGTTGGCGCAAGCGAACACGATGGCGTCCTTGTTCATGGTCTTCACCATCTCGGTGGTGACCATCTTCGGGGCGGACACGCCGATGAACACGTCCGCGCCCACCAGCACGTCGGCCAGCTTGCCGGTTTGCTTTTCGGGGTTCGTGACGCGGGCCATCTCCTCCTTGAAGGGATTCATGTGATCGGTGCGGCCCTCGTAGATCGCGCCCGCGCGATCGCACATGATCACGTTCTTGATGCCGTAGGAGAGCAGCAGCTTGGTGATGGCGGTGGCGGCGGCGCCGGCGCCATTGGTGACGACCTTGATGTCCTCCTTCTTCTTGCCCACGACCTTCAGCGCGTTGATCAGGCCCGCCAGCGTGATGATGGCGGTGCCGTGCTGGTCGTCGTGGAAGATCGGGATGTCGCACTTTTCCTTCAGCTTCTGCTCGATTTCAAAGCAGCGGGGCGCGGCGATGTCCTCCAGGTTCACGCCGCCGAAGGAGCCGGAGAGCAGGTAGATGGTGTTGACGATCTCGTCCACGTCCTTGCTCTTGATGCAGAGGGGGAAGGCGTCCACGTCGCCGAAGGACTTGAACAGCACGCACTTGCCCTCCATGACGGGCATGCCGGCCTCGGGGCCGATGTCGCCCAGGCCCAGCACCGCGGTGCCGTCGGTGACCACCGCGCACAGGTTCCAGCGGCGGGTCAGCTCATAGCTCTTGTCGATGTCCTTCTGAATCTCCAGGCAGGGCTGGGCCACGCCGGGGGTGTAGGCCAGGGAAAGGTCCTCCTTGCCGCTGACGGGCGCGCGGGAGACGACTTCGATCTTGCCCTTCCATTCATAGTGCTTCTTCAGGGATTTCTCTGCGTAATTCATATCGCTTTCCTCCTGATGACTTGTGAGTGCGCGCCGCGTCTGTGCGGCATCATGACGTTACCAGTATAAGATGGCGCGCCCGCCGCGTCAATCCGCTCGGTGTTGATTTTCCATAAAGATGAGACGACGCCGCCAACAAAAGACAAAAACGGGATCCCGCCTGCGCGGAATCCCGAAGTCGCCATGAACGGGTTTTCAACGACCGGAGGTCGTTACCGGGTGATGATGTCCACCGGCACGTTGAAGATCTTCGCGACCTTCAGAATGGTGTCGATGTACCTGCCGACGCCCGCGGCCATGTGGTGGGTCGGGCCGGCCTCAGACCACTTGTCGCAGAACTCCGTGGCGCTGCAGGAGAACCGCATGCGCATGTTTGTGTCGCCGAACATGAAGATGGGGCCCTCTTCGTTGACGCCCTCGGCCACCACGAACTTGAAGTGGCCGTCCTTGTCCTGGGTGATGCCCAGGAAGGTGATCGGCTGGTTCGTGGGCGGATAGAACTGCGTCAGGTAGCCGCCGCCGGTCTTGCCGTGGAACACGGGCACGATCTTCATGGTGGCCTTGCGGGCCTGGGAGATGTCCGCGTCGCCGGAGCCCGAGTGGCCGATGATGCAGATGTCCTCGTTGAAGTCGATGGAATACATCTCGGAAAGCTGGCCGGTGCCGCAGATGGTCTTCATGATGGACATGGCCATGGCCACCTTCATGTCGCCCTCGACAGCGCAGGCGGTGCCCTGCTTGATCAGCATGGAGAATGCCGGAATGAGCATGCTGTCCAGCTTGCCGGCCACGCCCTGGGCGAAGCCGTCGTAGTGGGAGGCCACGAAGCCCAGCTGCTCGTCCTTGACCCACTGCTCAAAGGCGACCACGTACTTCGCCATGTCCCAGACCTTCTCAATGGTGCCGCCGCCTTCAATTTCGAAGGTGTCCAGGATGTCCTGGGCCTTGGCACGGATGGCATCCTCGTCGGTGATGTTGTCCGCGATGGCCCACATCTTTTCCCAGTCGAACTGCTTGGTGTAGAGCCACATGCGGTGATACAGGTTCGTCTCGTCGATGTACAGGTCCATCATGCCGGGATAGGGGCGGCCGATCTGTGCGATGTTGGTATCCCGGAAGCGGCGGCGCACCTGGGCGGCCCGGCACCAGTCCTCGATCTCCGCCTGCAGATGGGGGTCGCCGCCCTCATCCACGCCGGTGATGACCGCGTGCCGCTTGCCGGCGCGCTCCAGGTCGGCCACCATCTCGCCCACTGCGCCGCAGGCGTACAGCTCGCCCAGCCAGGTGGGGGTGTCGGTGGTCGCGTACTCGGGGGCGCGCTTCTTCTGAATGTTCACCAGCACCACGGGCACGTCCAGGTCGCGCACCGCGGGCAGCATGTTGTAGGAGGTGGCGTAGGTCAAAAGCTGCAGGATGACCAGGTCCACGTCCGCGGCGCGGAACTTGTCGCCCGCCGCCATGGCCATCTCCTTCGTGGTCACGATGCCGCCGTCGATCAGCTCGACGGAGTTCGGAATGCGCGTCTTGAACTTCGCGTACTGCCCTTCAAATTCGGGCACCAGCGAGGGAAACTGGGGCAGGTACGCGCCCAGGGCGATGGCGAATACGCCGATTCGCGCCTTCGTGTTTACGAGCATAAGCATGAACCTCCTTTGAATATGGCATACCATTGCCTCCATTATAGCAAAAAAGCGGAGCTTGTGCAATGCAGACGGACGGGTTTTTTGGCGCGTCGGGACTGCCTCCCGGCGCAATCTGCCGCGCGCCGGGTAAAATTCAGGAAAAAGCCGGGGAGAAAAGTTGCATTGCGGGGGCAAACGTGATAAAATGGTCCAGCATGGCTGTGATGGAGAGAGTATCCCGGGCAGGCACCCCAAAGAGAGCCGGATCATGGGCTGAAAGTCCGGCGGGCAGGCGGCGCGGGCGAAGTTCACTCCGGAGCCTCCGCGCGGAACGGCGAGGCTGCGCTTCGCTCAGTAGGCCGGACGGTGTCATCCCCCGTTACCGGGATGAGAGGCCGCCGGGCGCGCCCGGCCGGCGAATCTGGGTGGTACCGCGGAGTGCGCATACGCTTCGCCCCTGTGTCGGGGCGAAGTTTTTTCTGCCCTGCGCGATTACATGGCAATCGGATCGATGGAAGGGAGTTTTACAGTCTTATGGAAAAGATGCTTCGTGAGCTTCGCGAGCGCGTGATGCAGAACATCGAGGAAGCCCGGGCCAGCAGCAGCCTGGAGCAGATCCGCGTGGGCATCCTGGGCAAGAAGGGCGAACTGACCGGGCTGCTGCGCGGCATGGGCAAGCTGCCGCCGGAGGAACGCCCGAAGATGGGCCAGCTGGTGAACGACGTGCGCGCCGCGCTGGAGACCAAGCTCGAGGAGCGCGCCGCCGAGCTTCTGGAAAAGGAGAAGCAGGCGCGGCTGCAGGCGGAGACCGTCGACGTCACCCTGCCCGGCCCCGAGCGCAGCGCAGGTTCGCTGCACCCGATGAACATCGCGCTGCAGAAGATGGTGGAGATCTTCGTGGGCATGGGCTACGAGGTCGTGGAGGGCCCCGAGGTGGAGTATGACCACTACAACTTCGAGCTGCTGAACCTGCCGAAGAACCACCCGGCCCGCGACGCGCAGGACACCTTCTACGTCGACGACAACATCGTGCTGCGCACCCACACCTCCCCCGTGCAGGCCCGCATCATGACCACCCGCAAGCCGCCCATCCGCGTGATCTGCCCCGGCCGGGTGTACCGCGCCGACGAGGCCGACGCCACCCACAGCCCGGTGTTCCATCAGATGGAGGGCCTGGTGATCGACGAGAACATCACCATGGGCGACCTGAAGGGCACGCTGGACGAGTTTGCCCGGCAGATGTTCGGCGAGGGCATCCGCACCCGCTTCCGCCCCTCCTTCTTCCCGTTCACCGAGCCCTCCGCCGAGGTGGACCTGACCTGCGCGAACTGCCGCGGGGAAGGATGCAGGATGTGCAAGGGCACCGGCTGGATCGAGGTGCTCGGCGCGGGCATGGTGAACCCGAAGGTGCTGGATATGTGCGGCATCGATTCCACAAAGTACTCCGGCTTCGCCTTCGGCATGGGCGTGGAGCGCATGGCCCTTTTGAAGTACAACATCCCAAACCTGCGGTATCTGTATGAGAACGATCTGAGGTTCCTGACGCAGTACAGGTGATGAGGAGTTTGGAGTTTGGAGTCGCAAATAGAACGCG